>JAISNW010000004.1 GCA_031276055.1 Deferribacteraceae bacterium
CTGCCACTACAAGAGGATAAATCTGTCAAGCTCCTTGAGATCTTCAAACTTTAAGGCGTCTGTAGGAGAAAAATCGTATAGATTGCCGAGCAAGAAACGGCAGGTATTCCTTATCTTTCGGTAAGATTCCACCAATCTTTTTAAGATTAAGTTAGAGATGCGGATATCATTGGTGTAATCTTCTGCCGCCACCCATAACCTTAGTATCTCCGCTCCATAATCTTTTAATATCTCGTCAGGAGTAAGGGCGTTGCCCACAGATTTGCTCATCTTCTGCAGATCGTCATCAACAACAAAACCGTGAGTGAGCACCTCTTTATACGGCGGCTTCCCCCTAGTAGCAATAGATTCCAGCAAAGAGCTGTGAAACCACCCCCTGTGCTGATCAGTGCCTTCAAGGTACATATCCGCCTTACCGCCCAACTCTTCCCGCACTTCACAAACTGCAGCGTAGCTTGTGCCTGAATCAAACCAGACGTCAAGGATATCCATCTCTTTGTGAATATCATTGCTGCCGCATTTGGGGCATCTATAATCTTCGCCGAGATAAAAAGGTATATCATTCTCATACCACGCATCAGCTCCGTGCTCTTCAAAAGATGCTATAATTTTTGACTGAATCTCCTCGTTTGTAATAATATGCCCGCACTCTCTGCATACAAAGAGCGCTATGGGAACTCCCCAGTTGCGCTGGCGGGAGATGCACCAATCAGGTCTATTTTCCACCATAGAATAAATACGGTTTGAACCCCAAGATGGAATCCAGCGGACACTGTTTAATATAGCTGAAAGGGCGTTTTTGCGAAGATCGTTGTGCTGCATTGAGATGAACCATTGAGGCGTCGAACGGTAGATAACAGGTTTTTTGCACCTCCAACAGTGAGGGTAGGAGTGAGAGAGGATTCCGCTTGCAATTAGAGAGCCGTTTTCGTCCATAGTTTTTAAGATGTCGGCTGTTGCTTCGTTTATATCCCGCCCTGCGAAGAGAGGGAGATCAGGTATAAATCTGCCGTTGTCATCTACGGGGTTAAATGCGTTAAGCCCATAGCGCAAACCGATCTCGTAATCCTCTAAACCGTGTGCAGGCGCGGTGTGCACTAAACCTGTTCCATCTGTCATAAGGACATGCTCGCCAAGCATAAATAGAGAGTCTTTCTCGTAAAACGGGTGGCGTGCATATGCACCGTCAAGGGCTTGCGGGTTCACTTCACGAATCTCGCTCCAAGCTAAAACCCCCATATTGCCCTTTAGTGGGGATGTTTCAGCAGCAAGCGGTTTTGCAATTAGGAGGAGTTCGCCAGGTTTAAGATTTTTGCTTGAAGATTTATCCACCCGCATGATGCAGTAACGTTCATAGGGGTTTAATGAGATTCCCATATTTGCGGGGAGAGTCCACGGAGTTGTTGTCCATATGACGGCGCTGACTTCTCTAGCCATCTCAACTTTAGATGGATCTGCCAGCTTAAATTTAACAAAGATAGAGTGCGACTGATGCTCTCGGTATTCAACCTCAGCTTCTGCTAAAGCTGTAACGCAGGAAGGGCACCAGTAGACAGGTTTTGAACCTTTGTAGACGCCGCCGGTGTTATAAACTTTGTAAAACTCCTTTAAGGTGATCGCCTCATAGCTGTAATTCATAGTGATATACGGGCTCTCCCAATCACCTAGAACCCCCAAGCGCTTAAACTCTTCCCTCTGAATGTCAATCCAGCGGGAAGCGTATCTTCGGCAGAGTTTGCGGAATTCAGCTTTAGAGAGCTTCTCTTTCTTGCTGCCTAGCTCTTTATCAACTTTAAGCTCTATAGGAAGACCGTGGCAGTCCCACCCTGGAACATATGGGGAGTTAAAGCCGAAACCTACCTTTGTTTTAACAATTATATCTTTTAATATCTTATTCAGCGCTGTGCCTATATGAATATTCCCATTGGCATAAGGCGGTCCGTCGTGCAGAACATAAAGCTCGTTCGCCTTCCGAGATTTCAATATATTGCGGTATAAACCGCCGTTGTTCCACTTCTCAAGTCTGCGCGGCTCCTGTTCTGAAAGATTGGCTTTCATAGGGAATTCAGTTTTAGGTAAATTTAAGGTATTCTTATAGTCCATAATATATTTGCGCACTCGAAACGTTCTAAAAAAACGTTTAGTCTCCCCTTGTAAGATTTTTTGCATCTATAGCCGTGATACGTTAAAAACTTCTGACAATTTTCCTTAATACCATAAATTAAGGAAACTCACAATAGGAAAAGTTAAGAGGGCTAAGACGCTATCGGTGAATCGTTGCGGCAGATGTAGACAGAGTTTACAAGCCCCATCATTGCGACATAAGCTATTAGGGATGAGCCGCCGTAGCTTACAAATGGGAGAGGAATCCCAACAATCGGGGCTAAGCCAATAGTCATAGCGGAGTTTAGAAAAAATTGGAACAATAGAAACGCCGCCGCCGCCATACATACCAACTTCCCTTGCGGTTCTTTCAACTCCGCCGAGATAGAGATAATCCGCAAGATAAGCATCATAAAGATCAGAACCAGCCCGCCCCCTCCCATAAAACCAAACTCCTCATTGATCACTGAAAAGATAAAATCTGTATGCCTTTCAGGGATAAAGCGCAGGTGGGATTGAGTCCCTTTTAGATAGCCTTTCCCATTTATCCCGCCGGAACCTACCGCTATACGCGATTGTAGAGCCTGATAACCCATCCCGCTAGGATCGCTGTCGGGGGAGATAAAACTTATAACCCTCTGTTTTTGAAATGGTTTAACTAGATGTTTCCACGCAAAAGGGGCAGCAACTAGAATTCCTATAACAACAAGGGCTATAATTACCCGTTTTATCCCTAAAAAGATGCTCAACATCCCCCAGACTGCCGCATATGTTAGAGCCGTGCCTAGATCAGGCTCTTTATAAACCAAGATAAACGGCGGGATAAGCCATAATATCCTGATCCCCAACTTTACAAAACCGAGCCTCTCATCTTTTAAGTCAGAAAAGACCCACGCAAGCATCAGCACCCATACAACCTTAAAAAACTCTGAAGGCTGCCCTGTAATAGAGCCCACCGAGAGCCAGCGGCGCGCGCCCATCTCCAGATTGCCGAAAAAGAGAACCAATAGGAGCGATAAGCACCCTAAAAAGTAGAAGATCGGGGCAAAACGCACAATATTACGATAACCGACAAACGAGATCCCAACATATAGGAGCATACTGGCGGCAAAGATTGAAAGCTGTTTATAAGGGTGCTGCTGAACGCTTGCATCAGTGGGATCATAAACCGCAGAATATATGGCAAAAAAGCCGATTACTACAAGAAGAACCACCAACAAGAGGAGGAAGTAGTCAAACCGCTTTATAATATCTGCATATTTTTTGAACATTACTGCTTAGTCTGACTAATCTCTCTAGTTTCGCCTATTGCATTATATATCGTATTAAAGAGGTCTTCTAAATTTTCTTCCTCAACAGAAGAAAAAGCTATCCGCAGATCTGTTGAGCTTGCGGCGATCACCCCTATACCGTATCTGTCTAAAAGACGGAGTCTAACATCTTCTGCATCAACGCCTTCAATCTTTATGCAGAGAAAGTAGCCTGAGTTAAAAGGGTAGGGGATAAAACGATCTCTATATTTAGGGTGGGATACTATCTCTTTGGTCTTTGCCGCCCGCCTTGTGAGGATAGCCACATTTTCGTTGATCTCATCAGTTAGGGAGGGGTGTTTTAACGCCCGCAGCACCATAGACTGCGATGGGTGGGAGCAGTTGGAGATTGTGCCGCGGATAAGCCCCTCCACCTTCTTTTCCAGAGCGTGCAAGAGTATATCCCCTTTTGCTCCGCTAGGCGCAGAGAATGTGATAAAGCCTACCCTAAAGCCCCAAACAAACATCTCCTTTGTGGCGGCGTCCAACTTTACCGAGAGGATGTTAGGGCTTATGCCGCTGAGCAGGGAGAAGATGGACTGCCTAAAACAGTTAGAGTAAAACATCCCAAAATATGCGTCATCTGTAATGCACACAAGTTGAACGCCGCTATCTGCTATCTTCTTCAAGCCTTGAGCAAGATCAAGCGCTTCTTGTTCTGTGGGGGTATAGCCCGCAGGGTTATTGGGAAAGTTCAAGAGGACAATCACCTTCCCTTTCAACTTCCCGCACTCCTCAACCTTTTCTAAAAGACCGTTGACGTTGAAATTGACGCCGTCAAAGGTATTAAAGGTGGAGATATTTGCGCCGCGCCGCACAGAGAATATCAGGCGGTAATTCCCCCAAAATTTATTCGGCGTGACGAGATAATCCCCCTCGTTGCAGAAGAGATCCGCCGTTATAGAGAGCCCGTGTGTAAGGGCGTTGGTGACTATAGGGAGGCTTATCAGATCTGCCTGCAAGCTGGGGTTGTCTCTAAGAATTTTCTCTTTCCACGCCTCCCTAAGCTCTTCAACCCCTTTGGTAGGAGCGTAGGAAAAGAGATCTTCAGGCGGGAAAGCATCGATGCAGTTATATATGCAAGGCAGGTAAAACGGTTTACCGCCTCTAGTTGCTATTCCTAATGTAGCGTTATATTTATATGCTTTCTGTTTTGCTTGTGCGGCTTGAGTTATAATACCTTTAGGCATATAAAGCTCCAGCCCCAGCTTTGAAAGCATTTTAAGGGCGGATTCTGAGGCGCAGTGGATAGCATCGTTCAATTCTATCGCTAGGGGGTTCATCTTTTCTCCAAATATTTATGGAACTATTAACAGCATTGATATTTAATAAAAAGGTATTATCACAAAAAGGGGGAAAAAAAAATAAAAATATTGGGGCATCGGGCTTTTTAAGATTTCCCCCCTAGAAGTTCATCTATCGCTTTTTGAGCTTTTTCGTACTCAAATAAGAGGATATCTTGGTTTATGGCATTTAGCTTATCCTCAACAGCTTTGGGCAGGTTTGACGACAACAGCTCTCTGATTGCCTCGTCGGCTTTGGAGATAGCCATATTTGCAAGAGCTTCAGAGAGTATAGGGAGTTTATCCTGAAGGATGGAGCTTTTAGCGCTCTTCCTCTTTTTCACGGGCGCTTTGCTGCCTAAAAAGGTTGTAATATCGCCTTGCAAGCGGGCGAGATCAGCGAGGAAAATGGGGGTTTTTGCCTCTATAAAGCTGATGTCCTCTTTCTTGCCTGCATCTTCTAGGGCGGCGGCAAGTTGAGATACATCCTCCGCTCCTATGCTGGCGGCGGCGCTCTTTAGGGCGTGGACGCTTACAGTGAAATTCTTTATATCTCTAACTAACAGCAGCCTTTCCAGCTCAGGCGCGCGTTCAGCGGCGTCTGTGCAGAACAGCTTTAATATCTTTATAAAACCCTTCTCCTCTCCGCCTGTGCGGGAGAGGCCTATAGCGGCGTTTATTCCGTCAATCTTTATATTTGCAGTCATATCCCGTTTCTTTTTATCAGGCAGCAAGGCGGTCTTTTTCAACTGCTTATCAGCAGGGAGCCACTTTGTGAGCAGAGAGTTCAACTTGACTGTATCCACAGGCTTTGCAAGAAAATCATCCATCCCGTTTTGCAAAAACATCTCTTTCATCCCTGAAACAGCATTGGCGGTTAGGGCGATGATCGGAACATCTTTCCCTTTAGGCAGTTCACGGATAAGGTGCGTCGCCTCTATCCCATCCATAGAGGGCATCATATGATCCATAAAGATAAGATCGTAACGTTTGTTCTTCACAAGCTCTAGGGCGTCTTCACCTGAGAGGGATGTTTCCACCTTCATCTCATAAGGGGAGAGCAGCCCTTCTATAACAGAAAGGTTGGTTTTAATATCGTCAACCACAAGGATTTTGGCTTCAGGGGCGCGAAAGCGGATATGTTTTACAGTTTTATCCCACCCTTCAGTTTCATCCGCCGTTACATTGTTAAATAGGTTGGCAAGGGTGAGGGAGTATACAGGGAGGATGAGGTTGATGACGTCATCCGAGTGCACCTGCTCACCCTCTTGGGCAAGCACGACTATTTTAGCGTCTGAAGAACGTTTTGCTAAGATATTTCTGACGCTCTCATAAACAAAAGATGCAAGGAATATATAGTTGTAATTGTTAGAGAGTATATCCTCTAAGAGCCCCGACTGCCCCTTTATTACAGAGCAGCGGATGCCCAGCGATTTTATAGAGGCGGAGACTGCCTCAACGTATGCAGCTCTAGGTTCGTATATAACAACGTTAATATCCTCCGCCTTTTCAACCTTTGCGACAGGGGCGGCGGAGAATGCTTCCTGCGGCACGCGGGCGGTAAATGTGCTCCCTTCGCCGTAAACGCTCTCAAAGGCGAGCTGCCCGCCCATAATCTGCAAGAGGTTTCTTGTTATAGCAAGACCGAGCCCTGTTCCTTCAACGGTGTTGTTTCTTGCAGTGTCAACACGGACAAACTCTGCAAAGATTAGGTTCTTATCACTCTCTTTGATCCCGATCCCTGTATCTTTTATTGTAAACACTAGGTTTAAGAGCGATTTTCGGGAGAAAAGCTCGGGCAGTGAAAAGATGCTCTCTCCCTTTGAAGGAGCTTTCGCCGCCTCCCTATCTGTTTTATCCTCTTTGGTTATTTCAAGCGTTACTCCGCCGTCAACTGTATATTTAATAGCGTTTGTAATAAGGTTTATGAGCACCTGCCTAACCCTGGCAACATCTCCAATAAGAGAGTTGGGGATATTAGGCTCTACAATTACTGTAAAATAGAGTGATTTTTCCATCCACCGTATTCTGAGGATATTTACTACATCATTAACAAGAGAGGATAGCATATAAGGGGCGTTGACTATCTCTAAACGTCCTGATTCCAGCTTTGAAAAGTCTAAAATATCATTGATGATCGATAGAAGGTTCTCCCCAGCCCTCCGTATATCATTGATATAGCCCAAAGATTTTTGGGAGAGCTCTCCGGCGTCTCTTAATATAAGCTCGCTCATTCCGAGTATAGCGTTCATAGGGGTGCGTATCTCGTGGCTCATCCTTGCTAAAAAGTTAGATTTGCTCTGGCTTCGGGCATCGGCTAACTCTTTGTCCTCAGAGATTCTAAGCAGTATTGCAGATAGAAGCATAGCAAAGCCCAACCCTAAACCAAATATAAGAAAGGCTATCTTGTTTAATTTATCATAGTAGGTCGATACAGGAACCACAGAGAAGAGCGACCACCCATTTTGAAGCTGCCTAAAACGGATGAAGACCTCTTCTCCGTTATAATCCATAGTCGTAAACGGTTTTAATACATCCTCTAAACGCCTTCTCAATATAAAGGCGTCTTTATTCATAAAGGCCGCCGAGAGGGTATTGCCCAGGAGGGTGCTGTCTTTGTGGGAGAGGATCTGTTTATCCTCATTGATTAAGATTCTATACCCCTGCTCTGTGTAACGGTTGATGCTCGCGGAGAGGGCTTTAATGGAGAAATCCAACGTAATAACCCCAATTGACGCCCCATCTTTATTAAAGAGCTGTTTAGAGATATTAATAAAAAGATCGTCTCCATGCTTCACAACAGGAGAGAAAAAGAGCTCCCCTTCCTTTTCCAACGCCCCTATATACCAGCTGCGCTCTTCAGGGTTGAATTCAGGAATTACCCCCCAATCTAAGCCGTCAAGGAACTCGCCGTTAATATAGCCGTATACAGCATTGAATGCAAAACCGCCGCGCTGAGCGGTAAAAGAGCTTTTGGCATTCTTTAAGAGGCGCTGTATCCTAAAAGTTTCCTCACCGTCTGCAATAATCTCTTCAACAGAATAAGAGACGAAGTTTAAGAGTGTTGCACTCTCGGTTAAGATTGATTGAACTCTGCTTCCTGTATTGGTAAGCACAGACATAGCGCGGCTATTAAGCTGCTCTTTCATAACCCCGCTTACATACCAGTAGCTTACCCCTGCCATAGCCGCAAAGGTTAGGAAGATGATCCCTAACTGTTTTCTGTATTTTATAAGAAGTTTACGGTTTAGCCGCATCTTTGAGGACGCCTTTTAATCTATCTGCAACTTTAAGGAAAACTTTAACTATTTGCGGGTCAAAGTGTGTTCCGCTGCTCTCTTTTATAATCTCTACCGCCTTTTCGTGAGTAAACGGCGGTTTGTATGGTCTTTCTGATATAAGCGCATCATACACATCTACCACCGCCATGATCCGCCCCTGTAATGGGATAGAGCTTTCTGAGAGCCCTATAGGGTAGCCTGAACCATCCCACTTTTCATGGTGGGTGCCTGCCATAAGTTTAGCGTGCTTAATAAACTTCCGCTCGGAGGTGCTCTTTTCTATCCGCTCTATCATATTTGCCCCAATTACTGCGTGCTGCTGCATAATATCAAACTCTTCAGCGGTCAATCGGGCAGGTTTTAATAATATATTATCTCTGATCCCAACTTTGCCTATATCATGCAGTTGAGAAGAGAGAACCACAAGCTCTATATCCCACTTTGAAATCTCCTCTGTATAAACATCGCTTTCAACAAGCCCATTGAGGAGGATATTATAGAACTTTTGGGTGCGCATAACGTGGCTTCCCGTATTGTCGTCTCGATATTCCACCACCTCCGATAAGATGCGGAAAAGAGCGTTCTGAAGCTCTACAACAGTTTTCGTCTTCTCTCCCACCATCTTCTGAAGGTCTGTATTATACAGCTCCAACTGTTTTTTCTGGGAAGATACCAGAAGGTGCACCTCTATCCGCTTTAACAATAGGGGGGTGGAGAACGGTTTTGATATATAATCGATCGCCCCTAAGTTGAAACCTTGCAGTTCGCTGCCTTGATCGCCTTTTGCAGTAAGGAATATAACAGGAATATCCTCTGTTTTCTTATCGCCTTTCAGAACCTTTATAACATCGTAGCCGTCCATTTCAGGCATCTCTATATCCAGCAAGATAAGATCAGGGGCGACATTTGTTAAAATCTTAAAGAGCTTCTCCCCTGATGGAACGGTGAAAACCTCATAATAAGGGCTTAGGGCGTCTTTACCGATGGTTAAGGTTGTTATATTATCATCAACTAAAATAATTGTCTTTTTCATGAGTTGCTCTATGGTGGGATTATATAACATTTAATGAATAATTGGAATAACTAAAAAGTGAAAAAAGTTAGTCTCTGTCTAAGAAAGTAATGCTCTCTATGTGCTGAGTGTGGGGGAAGAGGTCGATTAGGGATGCACCGCTTATTCTCCACCCTTTTTCCAACAAGATGGCGGCGTCTCTTGCTAAAGTTGCAGGATCGCATGAAACATATATGATATGCTTAGGGTTTATCCGAACTATCTCTGTCAAAACCTCGCGCTCTAAGCCGCGCCTTGGAGGATCAAGAAAGATAGTATCAGCCGCGTGGGTGCGGATTTTCTTCAAAAAAGAGAGAGCATCTCCAGTTTCTATAGGAAAACCGGACTGCCTTCCGAGCTCAGCGGCGGTTTTATCTGCTTCCACAGCGGTTAGCTTCCCTAACCTCTGCAATGCAGATGTAAAAAAGCCGCTTCCTGCATATAGTTCAACGATATTCCCATATGCACTCTTAGATGCAGCCTCCTGAAAAGTTTCCAAAAGGCTGCGATTAGCTTGAAAAAAAGAGCCGAAGGAGGCGGAAACATCACCATACTTCAACGGATATGCGAGCGCTTGCTTGCCTAGCGCCACCCCTCTAAACTTAGACGGATTCCCCTTAAGCTGCCTATGAACCTTTATCCCTTCAAATGGAGCGCAGCTTTTAGGGAAGGGGAGGCTGCCCCCTTTCACCTCCGCTAATATCCCCCTCGGTGTTTCAAGAGCCGATATGCAAAAGGAGCACCTATTAAACCCATCTCCTGCTGCAAAAGCTATAAGAGCGTTAAAAAGCGAGGGCGTCAGCATCTTGCAGGACGTTATAGGAACAAGTTCACGGCTGTTGAGTTTATAAAAACCGATCCTGCCTTCATGGGCGCGCATTGTGCAACGTAAACGTGAAAAGTCGGCTTCTCCGCTTATTGTCTGAATATCTTTAAGTTTAAGGAAATGTTTTAAGATATTCCTCTTAATTTCAAGTTGATATACGTAATCTATATGCCGATAAAAACAGCCGCCGCATATGGTGAAATAGGGGCAGTCCGCCTCAACTCTAAAAGGCGACGGGGTTATAACTCTAAGCAGTCTGCCAAAGCAGAATGACTTTTTTTCAGAGGCGATCTCTATCTCAACTGCATCCCCTGTCACTGTGTAAGGAACAAAGACGGTCTTTCCGCTCTCAAGCCGCCCCACTCCGCCGCCTGCGCCGTAAGCTGTATCAAAAATCCTCACTATAGCAGTTTCAGCGCTGATAATTCCCCTCCTGCCTGAAGCGCAATTAAACGTGCAATATTGCACGGTGTTTATAATATATTAAGTGTGGAAAAGTAAAGCAAGCTGCTTGTGCTGAAAAACAATTTTTCTCTTGCAAATATTGTTGTAATTTGTCATATTCTGCGAAGTATGCGGAAAGGTTTTCCGCAATTGCAGATGGCTGAACAGCACCCTTGCGGCGCGCTCGGAGTGAACTCCGCCAGAGTCGGAAGGCAGCAACGGTAGCTTTTATGCGCGGGTGTTGAGGTGTTGTTGTTCAGCCGTTTTGTTTACTTAATTCGGGAGTTGCCTAATGCTTTCGTCGATGCGTAACAATAAAAGGATTCTTAATGTCTTTCTCTGGCTAGTCATAATCGCCTTTCTAGCCACAATATTTGTTGTGTGGGGGATAGGGGATCAGAGCGTCTCCACCCAAAATTATGTTGCAAAGCTCGGTAAGTATACTATAACCCAAGATGAATACAAACAAGCCTATGATAACGCTTTAGCCTCTCTCCAAGCTCAAGGGGGCTCTTTATCGCGGGATGACAACTTTTCCCGAAATGTTATAGATTCCCTTATCAACCGCAAATTATTTCTCTTTGAGGCGGATCGCTTAAAGATACCTGTGAGCAATGCGGAGGTTAGGGCGGTTATAGAGCAGGTCCCCGCATTCTCCCGCAACGGCGTTTTCAGCATAGAGCTCTACCAGAACATCCTTCAGAGCAATGGAGTCTCTCCCGATATTTATGAAGATTCTGTGCGGCAGGATATTATTTCATCGAAGTATTTAGGGCTTGCAGCAGCGGCATCCGCTGCAACAGACGAGGAGATTGCATTGGAGTATAACTTCAGCTTTACTGAAGCCGCTCTCTCCTACTTTGCCGTTCAAGCAGCTGAATATAAAAAGGATGTTGAGCCTGCCTTAGACGAGTTGACGTTT
>JAISNW010000044.1 GCA_031276055.1 Deferribacteraceae bacterium
GATGGAGGCGCTCCTGGCAGCGTCAGCCACCACACAGGAGAAAACTACACCTCTGATAAGTTAGAGAGTATAATAATCCGCTTTGCAAAAGAAGATATCTCTGCATACGCAGGAACGCCTCTTGAAGAAGGAGATGATTATTTTGAAGCTATGGATGGTAAGGACGGAATATCTATATTGAAAGAGCTCTTTTCGTCTATGACGGCGCAATTAGCAAGCTATTCAACCCGCCTGTTGACTAAAGAGACAACTGTTGCCGTAATCCCGCTGGATGCAGCAGATAAAAGCCTTGCAGCCAATGCGGAATACTTCACAGAACAGCTGTATTTTGCGGCGGCGGAATACAGAGGGTGGAAGAGCGTTGAACGCAAAGATATTCAGAAGATATTGAACGAGATCAAGTTCAACCTATCAGGGCTTGCGGACGATGCAAGCGTGATAAAGCTAGGCGAGCTGTCGGGAGCGCAGCTTCTTATCACTGGTTCGCTCTACCAGAAAGACGATTCATTTGAAGTATACCTAAAACTTATAGATGCTGAAAGCGGCGAGACCCTAAGCGTTACAAGGGGGAAGATCAATAGAGCGTTAGGGATAAAATAACCCGCCTTTTACATAAACGGCTGTCGGGATGTTAAAAAGAACCATATTCTTTGCACTTAAAAGCTCCCTCCCTGTTATGTTGGGGTATATCGCCATCGGTTCCGCCTTTGGGCTTATAATGCAGAATATCGGCTACCCTATAATTTTGACGCTGTTTATGAGCGTTGTAATATATGCGGGAGCAGGCCAGTATGCTGCGGCGGGGTTGTTTGCTGCAGCAGCAGGTTATCTGGAGATAGCTCTAACGATCTTTTTAATAAACTCCCGCCATATAGTTTATGGTTTTTCTATGCGGGATAAATTTAATAATACCGCCCCTTACACTCCATACCTCATCTTTGGGTTGACGGATGAAACTTTCGGACTCCTATCCACCATTAAAACCCCAACGGATCTGCCTACAGCTAGAGTATATTTTTACATCACATTATTTAACCAGTTATCGTGGGTTGCAGGGAGCGTTGCGGGTTTTATAGCTGGGAAGGTGATTCCCTTTGATTTCAGAGGGGCTGAATTTGCCCTAACCGCCCTCTTTGTAGTTTTATTGCTGGAGCAGTGGAAAAATAGGAGCGAAAATGCACCGTTTATAATTGCCGCCGTTTCAGCGGCGCTTGCTCTCTTAATTTTCGGAGCGGAAAATATGCTGATTGCGGCGTTTGTGCTCTCTCTCATAGGGGCGGCGGGTGCAAGTATAAGGAGGGGGAAAGTTGCTTAGCCTAAGCCAAGCCGCTGCAGCCGCTCTTATATGCGCTCTGGTTACCTTTTTCACAAGGGCGTTCCCTTTTATTATATATCAGAACAGCTGGAGCGAAAACCCGTCAATAAAATTTCTTCAGCGGTATATCCCGCCTATGACTATGGTTATCCTCACAGTTTACTGCTTTAAGGATGTTTCATTAGGCGCTTTCGCCATCCCTTTTATCTCCGCTCTTTTTACCGCGGCGCTGCACTTCCTCCTTAAAAACCCTCTAATAAGTATATTCAGCGGCACAACGTTATACATGGTTCTAATCAGATTTTTCAATTAGCGCTGCACAGTTTTTAGCAGTATCTCTGGAAGGTGTTCAATAATTTCAAGCTGGTTAGGGGTGCATCTATCTTGAGAATCTTTTAGATAGCTCTGAAAAATTCTAATATCATCTTCATTATACCCCCTTGCAGCCAAGCGCCTCTTGTATTGCTGCTCATTTACGCATATTCTGGGAAGTTCAGAGAGGTCATATACTTTTTCAATATACAACTCTGTGTGTATACGTCTTGCCATATCAGAGTAAATAAAAGCTGTTCCAAGCGATGCAACGTTTCTGCTCTCTGCTAACTTAGGGGGCAAGGCGATGTGCGTATAGCGCACCATCACCTTTTCAAACCTATGCCGGTATATTAAAGCGGCAAATTCATCAGGCGATATGATAACGCTTAAAATATCATCCAGTCTAAAAAGTTTTGCAAGCCTTGCCTTGCCTGTTTTATTATCAATAATAAACAGCTCTATCTGATATAGCCGATATGCAGGAAGGTATTCATTTAAGAAACCTTCGCCTTGTAGGGGGCGGGCGGTTTTAAGAAAACCGCGTAAGCTGTTAGGGGCAAGGTAAGGGTGTAAAAAGAGCGCTCGATCTGCGGCATAGCGGTTCATCTCCCTCTTATCAAGAGAGCCTTTCAATAAACCGCTGTATATCTTTAACTCCTGTTTCTGCCTCTGAGTGAGGGCGCTCTTATAACTATCTGGGTCCGGCAACCCCAAAAACCGCCCCAAAGACGCAACGCTCATCTTTAGGGTAAATTTATAAGGGGGGAGTTGATAAGTAGCGGTATAATCGCTTAAAAGATCTTCCGCGCCGCCTTCAAAAGAGTTAATTGCTAAAATTGGGGTTATATATAGGCGCGCTAAGAGCTCTTTTTTGGTAAAACCGATTACAATGTCATCATCGTGGCTTACTGCAAAACCTGTTGGGGCGAGATCGTTAAAATCAGTGCGTTTAAGCCGCTCAATATCCATATTAGAGAAAAAGAGGTAGTACTTAAATGGGGAATTTAGCCCATCTTGCTCAAAGAGCTTTGCATTATGCGCCAGAAGATATCTAAATATATTGGTAGACTGGCTGTCAGGCGGGATAAAATAAGAGACATAGTCCGAGTTTTTAGCGTATCCGCAATAATCGCCGTGCTTTCTGAAATCAGCGCGTGCAACCTTATCATAATCGCAGCGGAAAGAGACAGTTTTTACATCTTTAGCCGCCTCCATTGAAAGATAATCAACAGCAAGCGGGTTGACGCTGCCTAGCTGCAACTTTGGAGCGCAGCCTACTGTAATCAGTAAGAGCAATAAGAGAGAAAAGAGCGCATATCTCTTGCAGCCCATCTAAACCGCCCTTGGATTATGCCTATTTATTAATAGTATTAAGACTTCCACAGCGGCTGAAAACCCCATCGCCGCATATAGATAACCTTTAGGGATATGAATATTAAAACCGCCCGTAAATAAAAGAGCCCCTATCAGAACTACAAAGGCGAGGGCAAGCACCTTCACAGAGATAAAGGAGGTGATCATTCTGACTAAAAAAGCTGAAGAGAATAGCATAAACGCCATAGCGATAACTATAGCAAGGATCATTATAGGCAGTACGCGAGATAAACCCACCGCAGTGAATACTGAATCGATGGAAAATATTATATCAAACGCGGCGATCTGAAAAGCCACCCAGAACACTCCGCCCGTTGCGGCGTGAGTTTCAGCATGTTTTCCCGCCCAGAGATTATATATCTCGATAGAGCCTTTATATATAAGAAAACCGCCTCCGACAATCACTACAAGATCACGCACAGAGAACGGATGGGAAAATAGATGAAAGAGGGGTTGAACAAGCCCCACAAGCCACGATATACCGCAAAGAAAGATAATCCTAGTGATTAGAGCAAAGGCAAGCCCTAACTTTCTTGCTGAATCCTGTTTATCTTTTGGCAGCCCGCTGACCAAGATGGAGAGCATAACGAGGTTGTCCGCCCCTAAGATGATCTCCAAAGTCGTAAGAGTAATAAGGGAAAGCCATGTATCTAAAGAGAGAAAAATATCCATCTATTAAACCAGATTTAAGCCTCTAAAAAAATTTACTGCACTTTAAACCTAATCTAGATTATAGTCAACCGCTTATATCGGCCGCGTGGGCGATACTTTAAGAAATCGTGATCGTCCATTGAAGTTAAAGGTGTTACGAAATTATGAAAAATTGTAAAGATAAAACCACTTAGGTATAAAATGGCTGTTATGGCAAAAGAGCGGGGTGTTTATTTGCTATGGTTCAACTTCCTGCGGAAAAATAGCTGTAGGAAAAACCAAACTCCTCTGCAAATCGGCATTGCTTATAACAGATACCCCTCACATTTAATATTACAATTTACATATAGTAATCAATAACTGATTGACAATTTCAGAGTTAAAAAGTATATACTACTCTGTCTTTTTTGTTTCGAAAGTTCTTTTATTTATTTTATTGGGAATTACATAGATGCATACAGGCTTAATTATATTGGAGCTTTTGGGGAGGTTTAATAAGATTTCCATAGATGTTCGCCATATAGCGCGGGAGTATGGGATAACGCAGGATATAACTTCAGAGGATTCATAAAGATAAGCCGCAAACTTGGTTTTAAGACGAAGTTGAAGCAGTTTAATAAGAGGAATATAGCAAGCTATCCCCTTCCTGCGGTATTAATTACTAAGGAAGGGGATTTTGGTTTAGTATTGAAACACAATCATGATCTTGCGGCGGGGATAGATGAATGCCTTGCTTTCTTTCCATCAAAGGGTAAAGACCCGATAAGATTGACGTTTGAAAGGCTATCAGAGTTGGTGGGCGGTAAATATATTGTATCGAAGTTTAAGTTGCTCACACTAGAGGCAGTATTTGGTTTTAAGTGGTTTTATAGGGAGATACTGAATTACAAGAGGATAGTGGGCGAGGTGTTGTTGGCATCTTTTACAGTGCAGCTGTTTGGGATAGCAACACCGCTTTTTACGCAGGTGATATTGGACAAGGTTCTTGTCCACCATAGTTTAAGCACTCTCAATGTGATAGCAGCAGCATTTTTAATAGTGACGGTATTTGAGTTTTTGATGAATGTATCTCGCAATCATATATTTATCCATATGGCTGGGAAGTTGGATGCCAAATTGGGAGCTAAGCTATTTAGGCATTTAATGAGCCTTCCGTTTGTGTATTTTGAGACGAGGCAGGTGGGGGTGACTGTAGCTCGGGTGCGAGAATTAGACACCATAAGAGAGTTTATCACAAACAAATCTCTTTCAGCGATAGTAGATGTTATATTCAGTTTTGTGTTTGTGGCGATAATGTTTGTATACAGTGTTAGGCTCACACTTATTGCATTAAGTTTTATTACGGCGATAGGGTTAGTATATTTATTCGCAACACCGGAACTTCGTAGGCGTTTGGATGAGAAGTTTGCAAGCGGAGCAAAATCCAACAGTTACTTGGTGGAATCAGTCACAGGGATCCAGACGGTTAAATCTTTGGCGATAGAAGGGAGTATGCAGAAGAAGTGGGAAGAATTTTTGGCAAAGTATGTGCGCTCCACCTTTAATATGGCAAACTTTTCCACCTTTTTTGGGAACTTAGCAAGCACATTGCAGAAACTGATGACGATAAGCATATTGTATTTTGGCGTCAGCGAGGTGATAGGAGGGAATCTTTCTGTGGGGCAGTTGATAGCATTTCAGATGTTCTGCGGTCAATTTTCTGGTCCGATATTAAGGCTTGTGAATCTTTGGAATGAATTTCAGCAGGCGCTTTTATCTGTGGAGAGGATTGGAGATATATTAAACCACCCGACAGAGCAGTCCACAACGAAAGCGATAACCATTCAGAAGCTGAAAGGGGAAGTTAAATTTGATAATATATCTTTTACATATGCACCTGAACTACCCAATGTTATAGAGGGATTTTCGCTTTACGCGCAAGCGGGGACGAGCATAGGGATAGTGGGTCGTTCCGGCAGCGGCAAGAGCACGGTGGCGAAGTTATTGCAGAGGTTGTATCTTTCCCGCTCTGGAGCGATATATGTGGACGGAGTGGATATTCAGCATGTAAGCCCGCTATGGTTAAGAAACAATATAGGGGTAGTGTTGCAGGAGAACTATCTTTTTAGTGGAACGATAAGAGAGAATATTTCTATAGCGAGACCGGATGCTCCAATGGATATGATAATAGAGGCAGCGAAGGCGGCAGGTGCACATGAATTTATAACGGAGCTTTCACAGGGGTATGATACGCAAGTTGGTGAGCGAGGCACGGCGCTATCGGGTGGTCAGAGGCAACGTGTGGCGATAGCGAGGGCGCTTATCACCGCCCCTTCAATATTGATATTTGATGAGGCGACATCTGCGTTAGATTTTGAGTCTGAGAGGATTATACAGGACAATTTGAATAAGATAAAAGCAGAGA
>JAISNW010000056.1 GCA_031276055.1 Deferribacteraceae bacterium
GCAGTATATTCAGGGTAGTAGGGTATATATTTTATCGAACGCATCATATCATCTGTTGCATGAGTTCGGTTAATGGAATATCTATTTACAGCGCCTGCTAAAGCAGCATCCAACCAATCAAAGAAGGAGAATTCCGCTGCAAACTCCGCCCCATAAAAAGCGGTCTCATCAAGATTTCGGGCATAATCCACTAAAGAGCTGGGGTTATCCGGATTAGGCAGCTCTATATTTACAATTTTACCTGTTATAATGCTGTAATATATAGCGGCGCTTAGTTGAGCGAAATTCCCTATCTCGCCTTTATAGCCTAATTCAATATGATTGGCGATCTCCGGACCTAGATTTGGGTTTGGAAGCACCGTGCCGAAACGGGTGGAGTAGCGTTGAACCATGCTCGGAAAGTGGTTTCTGCGGGCATAGGTGAGGTGCACCTCATGAGCTTTCATTAGGGAGTAGAAAACGCCTATCTGCCAGCTGTAAAGCCTCATCTCTTTAGTTTTCACCACATAATAGCCTGAACCTATGAGCTTCGCAAAAGCATCCTCTTTACCCCAATATTCATTTGGCGTCAAGACGTCATACCCCGCTCCTAAAACTATGCTAAGCGCTTTAAGAGGCTTTGTTGTGTATTCAAACCCAGCGGATAGAGTATCTTCATTAATATGAACCTCCTCGATCTCTTTTTTAAGCCCCCTATGATCTTCTCTTTTGAAGGTGAAGCCGGCTTGCACTTTATTGTTCTTATTCATCTGCCAACTTCCCAGCAGACGCCCGCCCATAGAGTATTCATCATAAACAGAGGCGGGGTAGTGCACCCCGTAGATATAGCTTGCCATATTGTAGTATTCAAGCATGGAATCATCGTATTTATCATAATACGCCAGCAATTCAAAGCCGATCCCGCCGCCTTGATAAGCTGCATTAAAGGAATAGCTCTCGCGCTGCCAGAGAGTCCACTCCCATATCTGATAATCTCTTGTAACAGTTTCAGGGGGAGATAAGCCTTTGTCGGCATGTTGGCTGATATATGTTATGTAGAGATCAAGCTCATTAGTAGGGGTTATGCCCGCCATGAGGGTGAATTTTCTATCTATCGAATCTGACCAGAGCCGCTCTCCTTTCTCCTGCGGATTTAACGTTGTGGGTTCAAAGTCATCTGAGAGGCGGTAATGGTCTACATCCCGATATTGATAGACCGCCCGCCCATAAAAGAGCTCGTGTTTACCCCCAACCCCGAATATCTGGGTGTTTGAGGCGTAATCGCCGACGCCGTCCAGCTCAATGGATGTCTTATAAACGGCGTCAAGCGGCTTTCTAGGCTTTGCAGTGCGCATAAGCACCGCTCCGCCGAGGGTGTTTGCGCCTAACAGGGTGGATGAGTAGCCTTTGTGGATGGTGATGCTCTCAAGATCGCCTGTTAAAAAGCGCGCCGCGTCGCTCTCACCGCGATACGGACTTGCCATAAGGATGCCGTCAATATATACAGGCACGCTGTCCGCCCCAAAGCCGCGGATGGTAAAGTTGGAATCACCGCGGCTGCCTCCACCTGAAAGGATAACCCCCGGCGTATAGCGCAACGCCTCCCATAAATTTTGCGCCCCTTCCATTTCAAGCCTCTCTTGAGATATCCGCTCCCCGCTCTGAACGTTAAGAGATGCCTCCCCCTGCACTGTAATATCATCTAAAATATACAGCTCCAACTCTTCATCTGTTTGGGTAAAAGCAGAGAGGGGGAGGAGGATAATAGCTATAAGGTGCACGCCGAGTTTTTTCAGCATCTAACCTCTTTCTTAATGATAGGGCGGCTGCGGTTCACTGCCGCCTAACGGAATCCCACCTTCAATACAGAGCCTTCCATCAGTATATGGGGTAATGTTTGCCTGATCATAGATATATTCCGCCACCCCATGCCAGAAGGGAACACCTGTATCAAACCTGTTATACCCGTTGACAGCGAAGACTAGGTATCCATAAAGCCCCATGGCAAGCTGGCTTGTGGTCGCTATGCGGTATACCGTCTCGTCAAGAACCTCTTCGCCGCGTATCTTTAACGTCCCCGCTTTTATCTCACCTTGAACATATGGTTCAATCTCTTCTTTAGTATCAAGCGATAGATCAGGAAGGCCTGTATCTAAAACAGGGTAGGATATTGTGTATTGCACCTCTTTTGAAACCATCCCGAAAGCATCTGTCCCTGTGAAATATCCACCGCGGCCGGGGTGGTTTACCTTTGCAGCGGCTTCGAAGAGAGCTTTAACATCTCTACCTTTTAAGGAGAGGATAACTATCGTGTCCTCACGGTTGGCTGGCAAAGTGGTTGCAAGCAGAGAACCTATAGAAATTGGACCCGCTGTTATGGTGTTGTCTATATAACCGCCGTTTAGAAAGGCAAAATCTATCTCTTCAAACTTTTCACGAACGAACCATGCAGCCCCATCTGTAAAGAGGTTGCCTATAGCAGTCTCCTTTGTTCTAGTGAGCCTGTCAAAATATTGCCCTGAATAAAAGATAGGGCTGACAGGGAGCGTCTCGCCGTATATATAATCGCTTGCAGCGGTTCCTAGAGAGAATTTATAGTTATTAAAATCGATAGAGATGCTGCTAGCTTCAGGCGAGCCCACCCTTTCAGAGCTTTTGGCATTGCCTGAATAATTTTTGGCGGCGACAGAAACTATGTAGCTCTCTTGATTTATTAAGCCGCTTATTGTTGCACTTACAACTCCAACTTCAGGCTTTACCTCAATAGATTTATCTACAAGGTTTTTATCCACCCATGTGAGTTCATATATTCTAGCGGATGGATCTGTATTCCATGTGACTGTAAGTCTTTTATTACCAGAGCTTACCGTTGTTATATAGGGGGTTGCAGGAAGGGCGGCTGCCTCTTTTGGGGTAACAGTGGAGGGATATTTCACAAACTCCGACGGGGTGTTGAGATCTGTATTTTTAGCCCTAATCCATATGTAGTATGGGGTTAAATTTTCAAGCTCTGTGAGAACAGCGTTAGGTGCAAAAACTGTTTTGCGTTTATCGCTGCTGCTAGGTTCTGCTTTATCTGTGGTGCTGTAGGCTATCTCATAGCTGGAAGCGTGGGGTGATTCATTCCATGTCAGCCATATTATCTGCTCCCCTTCTATTGGGGTGATATTTTCAACTTTTTCCGCGTGCGGTATAGGGACAGCATTATTTGTGGGAACAAAATTTGCCTTTCCTAACCCCGCATAATAGGTTTCTATCCAGATATAATATTTAACACCATTTTGAAGCCCTGTAATATCCACCTTTAAGAGCCCGCTGCTTTCAGATTCAGGGGTAGGATTCAGCCCTGAGTCTATTCTAGCAGCAAAATCATTCTCTGTGCTGTAATATACCTTAAAGGTAGGTTCTATACCCTGCGCTTTGGCAACCCTTGTCCACATTAGCCTAATACCCTGATCCATTGGGGTGGGTTGAAAGGATGTGGGCGCAGCAAGGGGCAGCTGCTCATTATCGCTGCCGCTTTCTGAACAGCCGAATACTATAAAGGCAAATAGCGCCAAAAAGAGATGCACTGGCGCTTCCTGTATTGACTTCCTTAAAAAAACACTCATAAACAATTCCTCCACAATTCATAACACGAATTTCAGAAAGAGTAACACGAATTGCTTAAGAACACAACAAAATGGATAAATCTAACCTCAATTAAAAGTTATCTTTTACCCCTTCCTGCTAAAGCAGACGCTTTAGCAGGAAGGATTTAAGTAAAGGGCAATAGATCTTTTTACCCCAGCTAGGGCACAAAGGTATAGCTAGGGTCGTTATACGGTTCTTGCAAATCCCCTAGCGGAACGCCGCCGTATATCTTTATCCGCCCGTCAAGGTATGGGGTAATGCTTCCCTGATCATAGATATATTCCGCCACCCCATGCCAGAAGGGGATAGTTGTTTCCCTAATATTTTTAGCGTTAATCGGAAACACTAAATACCCTTCTTGACCTTCGGCAAGGCTGCTTGCAACAGCTATTCGGTAATCGTTGCTGTCAACTATATCTGCACCGTTTATCTTTAGGGAGCCGTTTCTAATCTCCCCATGACGGTAATCTTCCAATGGGCGGGAAGGAGGGTTTGCAGGAGAGGCAATTTCAGCAGGGGTGAATACGGGGTAGTCTATGGTGTAGTTTACCTCTTCAGATACTATCCCCCACGCTCCTGTGCCTGAAGAACCTCTCCCTGTATGAACAACATTTGCGGAAAAGTCAAAGAGCTCTTTAACGGCAGAGCCTTTTAGGGTTAAGATAGTAAAAGTATATTCTCTGCTGTCCACATCCACCATAGCCGCCAAGGCTCCGGTGGTAATCTGCCCCGCCGCTAAAGCGTTATCTATATAACCGCCGTTTAAGAAGACAAAATCTATATCTTCACCTAACTTTTCCCGCACATACCATGCGGCGCCGTCTGTAAAGAGGTTGCCTAGCGCGGTTTCTCTAACACGGGTGAGGCGGTCTGTGCCCGGTCTTCCGGTGGAGAAAGCTGGGCTTTTGGGGAGATTATGGACGAATATATACTCTGCATCAGCTGTGCCGAGGGTAAATTTTAGATTATTAAAATCAATCGGAACGGAGATATCCTCAGGAATTCCATAATCATTATTGCTTTGATCGCTATCGCCTTGAGAATTGCAGGCAACAACATAGACTGTATATACCTTCCCATTAGTCAAACTTGGAATAGTCCCCGTAACAGATATTGGGGTAGGCTCAACATTAATTGAGCCGCTCTCGCCGTCTCCTGAATAGTGCAAGGTGTAGGCTGCGGCGGATATATCAGCTGTCCATGTGACTGTAAGCCTCTTATTGCCTGCAATAACTTCGGTAATATATGGTTTGGAAGG
>JAISNW010000111.1 GCA_031276055.1 Deferribacteraceae bacterium
TGAAAAGATCATCACAAGCATTGCAACAAAGGTGATAAGATAGACAACCCCTCCTAACAGCGCCCAGTTATGAACGCCGCCGGAGGCTTTCATATACCCCAAAACATACTGCTCGTCTACCTTGCCGTAGCCTGATTTTACAAGATTATCACAGAACTTTCTTAGATATACAGCGTTGACATGTATAAAAACAACTAGAGTAATTGCTAGATTTAATAGGTATATGCTCTTAAAACCGGTCTTTATGGATATATAGGCGATAAAAGAGGATGCTATTAAAAAGAGGATGCCGAAAAGGTAAAGTTTGCGATAGAAAAAGTAGAATGGTCCTAGCAAGAAAGCGCCTATATTAATACTCAACCTCTGAAGAGGGCTGCCCGCAAATATCCCTTTGTGGGAGAATAAAACTATATCCCCCTGAACAGTAAACGCGTTAAAAAGGTTTATAAAACGGTTTATGCTCCAACTGGTCTGAACATATTCGGTCAACAGCTTTTCAAGGGCTGACCTGTCTTCACGCAGCTTCAAGATAACATCTGTTCGTTTCTTCATGATTTTAATCCCTATTTATGCGAAAAACCGCAAAATTATACGCAAAAGGATGCTAATTATAATTAATAATAATAGAGCATAGCGCAGCATCTTAAATATAGCCCAAACAGCAGCGAAAAAGAGCTTTACATTAGCCCGCATAATAATTAGACGGCGTGCAATATGCGCCCTAAAAAGTTTTATGCGGTATTTAATACACAGCCGCTTTCTAGCCATCAAGCTGTTCAGAAGTTTTGCCAAATCTACGCTGCCTAGAGTGAAAATCGTCAAGCGCCTTCTGTAGATCTGCTTTTGAAAAGTCGGGCCATAGGGCGTCTGTAAAATAGAACTCCGTATACGCAAGCTGCCAGAGCATAAAGTTGCTTATCCGCTGAACATTGCCTGTGCGTATGAGAAGATCAATATCGGGTAGAGTCGGCTGAAAGAGGTGCTCGCTGAAGAGCTGCTCGTCTATATCAATAGGGGCGATCTCCCCTTTTTGGACGCGCTCGGCTATCTTTTGGCAGGCAGAGGCGATCTCGTCTCTACCGCCGTAATCTAACGCTACATTTACAATTAATCTATCATTGTGCTTGGTGGCTTGAACTAACGCGTTTATAGCAGTTTGCGCGTTGTGGGGGATGCGGTCGGGCTTTCCTGATATAATGACCTTTACCCCGTTTTCAATAATCTGTTTGCCTTCAGAAGCGATGAACTCTTCAACTAAACGCATAAGAAAAGATACTTCATCGGCAGGGCGCAGCCAATTCTCCGTCGAGAATGCGAAGAGGGAGAGCACATCAACCCCTAGCTCCACTGACGCCTCTATCGTTCTGCGGATAGCTTTCACCCCTTCATAGTGGCCTTTCAGGCGGGTTAGAGTGCGGCGTTTAGCCCACTCGCCGTTGCGATCCATTATTATGCCTACGTGCATCCTAAATTTCCAAAAGTTCCTTCTCTTTGGCTTTTGCAATCTCATCCAGATTTTTTATAAAGGAGTCGGTTATCTTTTGAACCTCTGTCTGAAAGAGTTTTGCTTCATCTTCAGAAACAGTGTTTTCCTTGTCTTTTTCAAGTTTTTTGATCGCTTCGTTTGCATCTCTGCGCTCGTTGCGGATTACAATCTTTGCCTCTTCACACTTCTTCCAGACAAGTTTAACAAGCTCTTTGCGCCGCTGCTCCGTGAGAGTGGGGATAGGCACGCGTATCAACTTTCCATCACTAGAAGGGTTCAGCCCAAGACCGCTTGAGAGGATCGCCTTCTCTATTGCGGCGGTAAGAGAGGGATCCCACGGCTGGATAGTGAGCATATGCGGATCAGGCGCATGCAGCGTTCCCACCCCGCTTAATGGGGTTTGAACGCCGTAGGCGTCAACGCGGACATTGTCAAGCAGCGATGTAGACGCCCGCCCTGTCCGCACTGTTTTAAGCTCCGTTTTGTAATACTGGATAGTCTTTTCCATCTTAGCTTTTACATCTTCTGCAACATCTTTAAGCATAAATACCCCCCATATTTCTTATCTATATGCTAATATACCAATGTTCCTGTGGGGCTGCCTTCAACTATCTTTCTTAAACTCCCCTTTTCAAAGAGGTTAAATACCACAATAGGTATCTTATTGTCCATGCACATGGTAATTGCGGTGGAATCCATAATTTTTAGCCCTTTAGTTATAATATCAATATATTTTATCTCACTAAATTTAACAGCGTCAACCTCTTTCATAGGATCGGCGCTGTAAATTCCGTCAACTTTAGTAGCTTTTATGAGAACATCGGCGGATATCTCTGAGGCTCTAAGGGCGGCGGCGGTGTCAGTGGTAAAGTAGGGGTTCCCTGTTCCTGCGGCAAATATCACCACACGACCTTTCTCCATATGCCTTAACGCCCTGCGGCGTATAAAAGGCTCTGCCACCTGCCTCATCTCTATAGAAGTTTGCACTCGTGTTGAAACGCCTGCTTTTTCAAGGGCGTCTTGGAGGGCAAGCGCATTGATTACGGTGGCAAGCATCCCCATGTAATCTGCGGAAACCCTATCCATCCCCTTTGCAGAACCTATGATTCCTCTGAAGATATTCCCCCCGCCTATAACCACGCCAACCCTTACACTTAGATCATATATAGAGAATATCTCTTTAGCGATATAGGCCGCTGCATCAGGTTCTATCCCATATTGTTGTTTGCCCATCAACGCTTCTCCGCTTATTTTCAGCAGAATAGTCTGGTATTTCATATATTCCCCTTATTTTCCTTATTTTCCTTATTTTCCCTTGTTTTACGATACTGTTCAGCCTTCCCTTTCAAGTTTTTCTGCGGCAGGCGGGATAGTGCAATATCGTTTGCCCCTACATCGCCTGTAATGGTGCTGCCCGCACCTATTATAGCCCCATTGCCTACTTTAACGGGCGCTACAAATTGAACATCGCTTCCCACAAAAACATCGCTGCCTATTACCGTTTCATATTTATTATACCCATCATAGTTGCATGTGATCGCACCGCACCCTATATTTGTGCCATCCCCTACCTTTGCATCGCCTAAGTAGCTAAGGTGGTTTGCCTTCACGCCCAATCCTAAAACAGCTTTTTTCAGCTCTACAAAGTTGCCTATACGGTTGCCTCCCGAAAGATAGGCGCCCGGCCTCAAATGCGCCATAGGTCCTACAACAGAGTTATCGCCTACAAAGCTATCTTCTATGAGGGAGTTGTCCTTTATAATGCAATCTCTCCCTATTTCAGAGTTGGATATGCGCACTCCTTGAAAGAGAACCGTTCTGGTTTTTATTACACTCTTGCCTTGAATATATGTGTTGGGATAGATAGCAGCATCGCTCTCTATAACTGCATCAGGTGATATATAAACGCTTTCAGCGTCTATTATCCCTACGCCGGCTTCCATAAATTTAACTGCCCTCTTTTTCCATAGGAGTTTTGAGAGGTGGGCAAGCTCTACCCTTGTGTTCGCGCCTAAAAATTCATTTTCATCTGAAGCTTTCCACGCTTTGCCCCCCTTTTTTACTATATCTGTGAGGTAATACTCTTTTTGGGCGTTATTGTTGTCAACCTCTGCCAGCTTTTCAAGGAGGAGGGGGGCGGGGGATAGGTAAACTCCTGTATTTATCTCAGTAATCTTTTTTTCTGCTTCATTGGCGTCTTTTTCTTCTA
>JAISNW010000173.1 GCA_031276055.1 Deferribacteraceae bacterium
GGGGGCGTTTAAGACCGTTGGCAAATTATCTTGACTTGCTATCTTTTTTTCAATAGACTCCTATTATCTTTTAAGGGTGCTGTAGGGGGTATTTATGGCGCAGATTGAATGGAATGAAACAAAGCTAAGCGTTGGGGTGCTCATGTTTGACACCGAGCATAAGAGGCTTATCAGCATTATCAATAAGCTGGACGAGGCGATGAGGCAGGGCAAGGGGAACGCCGTTATTGCACAGGTATTAAAAGAGCTTATCAATTACACAAAAACCCATTTTACCCATGAAGAGAGAGTTATGAAACAGCATAACTATCCAGGTCTTGAAGTTCAACTGAAAGAACATAAAGGTTTTGTTGACAAGATAGTCGGGATGGAGAGAGATTTAGCGAGCGGAAAAGCTATGTTGAGCTTATCAGTTTCTAACTTTGTTTCTGCTTGGATACAAAACCATATTATGAAAACAGATAAAGCGTCTACAAAATTTCTTAACGCAAAAGGGGGGAAATAGGGTAATCTCCGTCAACTTCCTTAACAACCGCCCCTTTATCAACCGCCTTGCGCCATGAAATTCTTTGAGGTGTTGCTGCCTATAGCGGCGGATGGGGTGTTTACTTACTCTTCCCATGTTTACGTATTGCCGGGCGCTAGAGCAGCTGTTAGGTTTAATAACCGTGATATTGTAGGCATTGTGCTAGGGGAGGCAGCTGAACCCGCTTTTCACTGCAGTGAGATCTCCATGATCTTAGATGAACTCCCCCTCTTTGATCTAACATGGCTGAATTTCTTAAAAGAGATAGCTGAATATTACCTTACCCCTCTTGGTTCAACCCTATTCGGCGTTCTATCTACAAAGATATTGGCGTCTTATCCGCCTAAACGCCCGTATGAGCCTAAATTAACAACTATTGCCCCCATAGAGCTTTCAGCGGAGCAAAAAGCTGTTTTAGACGAAATACCGCCCGATTCGCCTTTTTGCCCGCACCTTATACACGGCGTCACAGGGAGCGGAAAAACAGAGATATATATAGAGCTTATTAAAAAAGTCATCCAGATGGGAAAACAGGTTTTATACTTAGTGCCTGAAATATCGCTCACGCCGCAGCTATTTAGCCTTCTCTCCGCTAGGCTTGGCTATACAATCCCCGCCTTTCACTTTAGGGTTGGATATACGGCGCGTTCAGCCGCCTTTTGGCGCTTTGCCAGAGGCGAAGCCTCCCTTATTGTAGGCGCTCGCAGTGCGCTGTTTATCCCCCCAAAAAACCTAGGGATGATTATTTTAGATGAAGAGCATGAAAAGAGCTATAAGCAGGAGGAAACCCCTTCATACCACCTAAGAGATATGGCGGTTTTGTATGCAAAGCTAAGAGATATTCCGATAGTTTTAGGCAGTGCGACCCCGCAAACAGAGACCATAGCCAACGCCTATTCAGGAAAATACCTTCTACATAGGCTGCCCCACAGAGTTTTTGGAGCGGCGATGCCATCTTTTAATATAATAGATATGAAAAAAGAGCAATACCCTAAAAAGTTTATCGCTGAACCTATTATTCAGGAGCTTGCTAAGACTGTTGAGCAAGATCAACAGGCGATAATATTCCTTAACCGCAAAGGGTATGCAGCCTCCCTATATTGCAAAGTTTGCGGAACGGTGCAATACTGCCCTAACTGCTCTGTGCCGTATACTGTCTATAAAAACGGGAATCTGGTATGCAATTATTGCGGCAGCTTCTCTAAATACACCCTATGCCCCATCTGCGGCGCTTCAGAAACCAGCTTTGCAGGGGTAGGAACTGAACGGATCGAGGAATATCTGGATGAAATATTCCCTAATGAGATCATAAGGATAGACGCCGATAAGGTGCGCTCCACAGGAAAGCTGACGGAGCTTTTAGACGATTTCGGCAGTAAAAAAGCTCATATATTAGTAGGCACGCAGTTTATTGCAAAGGGGCTGCACTTTCCCGACCTAACCTTTGTGGGAATACTAGGGATAGACAATATCTTATCCCTTCCTGATTTTAGGGCGGTGGAGCGGGGGTATCAACTTATTGCCCAGATATCTGGGCGCGCCGGGCGGGAAAAGAAGTGCGGGCTTATCCATATACAAACCTTAATCCCTGAACACCCTATATTTAACGTAGATATGTATAACTCTCAAAGCTCTTTTTATGATTATGAACTGCCTCGACGTGAGAAGTTTGTTTACCCGCCTTATACAAAACTATGCCGCCTCCTCTTTGCAGGAAGTGATGAGGATAAAACCAGAATGGAGGCGTTCAGAGTGTGCGAGACGTTAAAAAGAGAGTTTACAGATATTGCGCTGCTAGGGCCAGTTCAAGCCCCAATAGCGAGATTAAACAAGCTATACCGTTACACCGCACTGATAAAATCCAACTCTAATAAAAATATCGTTTCGCTTATAAAACAGAGCCGTATGATTCTAAAAAAAGAGAAGACAGACCCTGTATCCATCAGGGTGGATAGAGACCCGTATTATTTTATGTAGGTTTACTCCACCTCTTCTGCATCATATTTTAACTGTGTGAGCTTAAAGCGGGCTGAGGTTGAAAAGGTTAGGTCGGTTCTGCCAGGTTTTAGAATAAATGAGTTTGTGTAATGCACCTTTTCGCCTCCTTTGAGGGATACGCTGCTGTCTACAGCGCCTGAAAAGTATAACTCTGCATCAAAACTCCCTTCAATATCCATCTCAAATGCAACTTTGAGCGGTTTATTGTAGTCGTTCAAAAACCCGATGCGCGAGCCGCCGCGCCCAACTGCCTCCCACACCCCATCCTTAAATCCCCGTTTCATATGGGCAAATCTAAGGTAAACACGCTCTAGCTTTGTAGATATATCATAATCCCAGATGAGAATCCATCTGCCTTGAACAGATAATTCTTTTTTAGGCTGTCCAAACTGTGTATATGCAAAGGCTAAAATCTCTTTGTCGTTATGACCAGGATAGCCGTTCTCTGATACAATAAGAAAATTTGCAGGTTTATAATACCAAGATTTATCGGAGGTAGCCGTATTTCTATATATACCTTGTTTATCAGGGTATGTAAAAAAGGCAATCTGAAACACCTCGTTTTCAAAACCGCTTGCCATAGAGATATTTTGAGAGTTTGCATAAGTGCCGTAGCCGTCTTTAAGCCCCTCTCTCTTTAAGAGGGAGATAATCTCCATATCGCTTTTATTATTCAGCTCTGTATGGAATTTAGGCAAGATCATGAAGTTGACGGCAAAGAGGATGAGTGCAAAAACCCAATAGAGCCTTTTTGTTGCAGCTTTTTTTACAATGCTCTCGTAAAAGACCGCTCCTAACGCCAATTTAAGCAGAA
Source organism: Deferribacteraceae bacterium (assembly GCA_031276055.1). Taxonomy (GTDB): domain Bacteria; phylum Chrysiogenota; class Deferribacteres; order Deferribacterales; family JAISNW01; genus JAISNW01. The sequence continues at coordinate 3,339 of JAISNW010000173.1, forward strand.
AGAGGGATGGGAAATAATACCTCGTATCATAAAGGGTGAATTTTTGTGATGCGGCAAGCCCTGCAATAATTACGAAGAGGGAGACAACCCCTGTTAGAGACAAAATATCCGGTTTTTCTATATTTTTAATGATCCATGCAATAAATGTGAATAAGAGGAGGAGTGTGACGCCGATAGCCGAAAGGTATTGAAGTATAGGGAGATTGGAATCAACTCCTAAAATTGTAGGGAAAAGTTCAACCAAACCTCTTAGATTGTAAAATATCCCATCTATCCCTGCTGTAAATAGTGTAGGAGAGTGCCTTAGAACATTAAAAGCTCCTAAATATCTAAAAGCCCATATGATGATCCCAGCGCTGATAACAGCGTAAAGAAGAGAGCAGAATAGGGGGATTACAGGAATAGAGCCCCCCTTTTTAATAAAGCAGAATAGAATTAACACCGCCATAAGTGGAATGATGTAATAATATGTAGTCAGACTGTCATCAAAAAGCATGATGAAATTTACAATGAAGAATAGGTAATACCGCTTAGTTGAAGGATAGATCAGGTAAAACCTTAATGCCAGAAGGCTGATTGCGGCAAACATTGTGGAGGCCCCATGGCATATAGCGATGATATGATTATAGGTTGTATGTTGGGAGATTCCAAATGAAAATAAAAAGATGAGCAATGCTTTCTTATAGTCAATCTTACCGTCATCTTGAACAGAGAAAGCGAGAGAGCCGAAAAAGAACGTTAGAGATAAAAAAGCAGCAGGAACTGCTTTTGTAATCAGTTCATTGTAACCAAATATTTTTACTAAAAGAGCGTATATTAAAAGATCAAAATATTGTGTTGTAAATGGGAAACGCCACCCTCTGAAGAGAAAATTTCCATTAAGAATCTCCCTAGCGGCTATAAAAGAGAAGGCAGAATCGCTATGATTGCCATATGCCAGCCCCGCGTAGAAATAAAAGAGAGCTGCGGCGATAACCAGTAAAGATAATATGATCGGACATATCTGAATTTTTTGCATCTGCAATCGAATTTTCTCCCTTCTGTCTGGACTCCCGAAACACTATTATTTACTACACTAATTAGTTGTCTGATCGCAAGGGAAAATTTATTTAATATTGCCCCGAAGATTTTTTATTAGCCATAAGGTTTTCATACATCTGGATATAGCCGTTTACCATCTTTATATCTGTAAAATTTTTAGCATATTCAACAGAAGCCTTTGAAAAGTTTGAGCGCAATTCTGGGTTTTCAGAGAGTTTTCGCATGGCAAGGGCAAACCCCTTATAATCCCCAACTTCTACAAGAAGCCCGTTCTCCCCGTCTTTTACCAGCTCCGGTATTCCCCCAACTCTTGAGGCGGCAATAGGAAGCCCCATATGCATAGCATCTATTATAGATGTATTCAACCCCTCTGCATTTGATGTTGCAAGATAGACATCCATGCACTTTAAGTATTTCCGCACATCATCCTTAAAACCTGTGAATATGGTATTTTCAGCTATTCCAAGCTCTTTTGCAAGAGCAGCTGTTTCAGCATAACCATCCCCGCCGCCGACAAGCAAGAGTTTCCCCTTAGCGCCGCTTAAAAGGTATTGCTTAAAGGCTTTTAACATGGTGGGAAAATCTTTATGGGGGGCAAAAGCCGCTGTAGTTCCAAAAACAGCGCCGACGCCGTCAACTCCGAGCGCCGCCTTCTCAACTTCCACAACCTCTTTAGAAACAGGGGCGGGTATCGGAGTTCCGCTATATATAAGGGCAATATCTCTTTTTACCCCGCACTCCCTCAACACCCGCCGCACCCCCTCTGATATAGCGGCAAGGTTTACATAGCTGTTGTCGTATTTTTTTAAGGTATTGATTCGAAAATCCACCCTGCGCGTATGCACCAACTCAAACTTTCCCCCTAAGAATTTTAGGACAAGAAGGGGGGTTAGAGAGTGTGCATCGTGGGAATGGACAATATCAGGGCATATCTTTTTAAGAGCCTTTGCAATGCGGTATACACCCAAAGGCGAAAGTTCGCTTGTAAAATCTATAGATAAACTATTGGCGGCGCCCATTTTAGAGAGAGCGCCGCGAGAACTAGATATAAGTGTAGAGTCGATCTTAGCATTTAATAACCCTTGATGCAAAAGAAGGCACTGACGTTGCCCGCCGCGCCGCTCT
>JAISNW010000057.1 GCA_031276055.1 Deferribacteraceae bacterium
TCTGTATGATCAGCATTTTCTTTACAGGAACTTCATCTACATTGAGTAAACTGCAGGCGGCTTTAATCGGTTTTGCCCGTGTTACCCTTACCCCTGCGGGCGCTGACCTTCAGGTATATGAATTAAGAAATATAGAAGATGTTAAGCATGTTCCAAAGATCCCCTCGTCACCGGTTTTCTTAATCTTAGCAGCAAAAGAACCAAAGCTAATAGAACAGATAAGGGGCTATAAAATAAGCGGAATCTTTTTTCTCCCCTTGGACGGCGTCTCCATAAAGCGAAAGATAATAACCTTGTTTAAGGTTCAAGTCAGCGATCAAAATGTTGGAGATGACTTTGAAACTGTAAAGATAAAGATTTTGGCGAAGGCTGAAACAATTACCGCCCTACCCGCTTTTGCTCAAAAGCTCTTTAAGCTGACGCAAAATGACGCCTCCACCATTGCAGAGATCACCGAACAGATAAAGATGGATCAGAGTATTTCAGGAAAGGTAATCCGCATGGTCAACTCCCCTTTTTTCGGTTTAAGGCAGTCCATCGGCAGCATAGATAGGGCTGTAGTTTTACTCGGGTTTAACACCTTAAAAAATATCGCTCTAGTAGCGGCAACCACCGCTTATTATAATAAGAACTTTGAGATGTATAAGATGAACGGAACAGAGCTTTTCAACCATGCCTACCGTGTTGCATTGGTATCTGAAGAGCTCTCATCAGGGTGCGGGGTTGATAAAGATCTTGTCTTTTTAGCGGGGCTTTTGCATGATATAGGCAAGATTCTTTTAGCAGATTTTTTAGTTAAACCCGTGCAAACCAGCGATGATGAGATTCGGCAATTGGGAACAGATCATCAGAGTGTTGCTGAGCTTATCTTGAACAGGTGGCAGCTGCCTGAGGATATAATTCAGATAGTAAAGTCCCACCATGCTCCAATAAACACCACCCCGTCTCAGATAATTTATTACGCCAACCAACTTGACCATGCAAAAGAGGGGGGAGAACAATCTTTCTCACTATGTATTAGCAAGGCTCTTTCGGTTCTCCCTATTAAAGAGCCGGAGCAGACGGCGGAAAGGGTTAAAAAAATTATATTTGAAGAGAATGAATAGCTATGAAACACCCGTTATTAACAATTTTATTGGCGGCAAAGCCTGAAGAGTTCACAAAAGGATTTACAGATCTGCTTATTTCTAGAGATTTTTCATCTTTTACCTTATGGGAGATAGAAAGCGGTTCTATTTGCACTCCAATCAGCAATGTTAATGGAATATCAGAGGGAACTTTTGATATTTACGATCTTGGTTATACAGGGGAGAGCGGGATTAAGCGGCGGTTTGCCATCTCTTATTTTGGAAATTCTTACATAGTATATGCTGTAATCTTTTTTTCTGTTTCAAAAAGGTTAAAGTATGCCTTGAGCTTACATAGCGAACTTTCAATAGATGCGTATGAGTGGCTTTCTGCGTTGCGTCCTATCATCGAAAACCGCTTAACTGGCATCTTTTCAAGCGAGCAGAATGTAGACCTTTTTGTTGACTACCAAAAAAAGATAGATTTTATAAAGGATTGCGCCCAAATATTAAAGTTATTGTCGATAAAAGAGATTATTGTCAACTCTCTTAACTTTTTTTCCGAAACTTTTTGTGCAGAGGCGGCATGTGCGCTATATGATGATAATTTTGAAGGTTTCGGCGTAAATAGGAAAGACATTGAAACATCAATATCTGTCAACTCAATCCCGCTATATGCCTTTGTTGCCGAAAATAACGAGTTTGGATATTTTGAGGAAAGGCTCTATTCTGCTAAATTTAATATCTTTAACCTTTTTATTATTAAAGACAATATCTCACACGCATTTTTTGTTCTTTTTAATATTACTGCTGATCCCCTACCCGACAGAGAGTTTTCCGTTCTAATATCAAATATTGTAGGGATAGCTATAGAGAACGCTCTATACCACGAAAGGGCAACAAAGCTCTTGGTGGAAGAAACAGAGATGTCGCAGACGGTGGATATCTTAAACAGATTTGTAAAGAGGGAGACTGAGCTGGAGAGTCCAGAATTATTCGGCGTAAACTACCCCGCAAAGAGCACAGGCGGAGATTTCTTTACTGTTATAGAGAAAGAAGAAAGAGTTTTTATCTGCGTTGCAGATGTTTGCGGCAAAGGGTATTCCGCCGCAGTTTTTACCGTAATGCTTGCTGCAATAATTGAATCAGGAGGCGATGAGTTATGGAATCTGCCTATTCTACTTAAAAAGATAAATTCTTACATGCTTACGCACTCTTTTGACGATCGGTTTATAACAGGCGTATTTTCTATTTACGATAAGAGAGATGGAAGTTTCAGCTATATAAGCTGCGGTCATGAACCGATATTTATTGTAAAAGGAGGGATCTCTGCTGAAAGGTTGATGTCGTCATATCTGCCGTTAGGCTTATCAGATGAAGAATTTCAGGTGCAAAGCGCCTTTATCTCTTCAGGAGAGCTCATATTTATATACACTGACGGCGTTGTTGAATATATATCCCACAACCTTTTAGAGGAAAAACTCATAGTTCTTTCAGATGAATCGCCTGAACAGATCGTAAAAACCCTCTATAAACAGCTAGTCTCTCTTCCTGAAAAACAGAGAGACGATTTCACCTGCGTTGCAATAAAAGGGTGAAGGGGAAATTTCGGAGTCCACCCCTTTACAAAAACCTTGCTTTTGGACGCTTGCGTTCAAAATGCAAGGATGAAGGGGAATTTAGCGTGCAAGTGGTGGTTGCCGCCAATTCCCCTTTCCCCCAACTTTTTTGTGCTACCAAAAAGTTAGGGAAATGCAAGGCTCAAACTCAAACTAAATGATCGCGATGTTGTGGTGCATCCCTAAATTATGAAAGTTAAAAGTGGTAGATGATCCCTATTGAATATGACTGGACAGAGTGAGTCACTTTATCTTTGCCGCTCAATGCAACGTTAGATGCATCGGAAAAGGCAACATTGCCTTCCTTATTGAAATAGCTTGGGTCTATATACAATCCCCTTACCATAAGCAAAAGCCCCCAATGCCCATCTTTGGTGATCACATATTCAAAGCCTGCATAGAAGTGAAACCCTTCAACTGTATTATAATATTTCTTTGAATAGGAGCTAGGAAAACCTGAGGTGGTCTTAAAGTTTTTCATATCAGCTTCAATATAGCTGAAATTATAACCTATCCCCGCCCAAAAGTTGATGGTTTTGCTGGCGGTAAAATAGTTTAATGTAACTTCGCCTGTAAATTGTTCTGTAAAGATTCGATATTGATATTGAGAGTTGCCCACCCCCCTTGAAGGCGTGGTATAAAAACCTCCCAGCGACAAGCCAAGATTTCCGTACTCACTCTGAATAACGTTGAACATCCCTATAACTAGAGGGCGGAAATCCTTATCGCTTGAGGTATCAGAGCTTTTTGGAATATAGCTGTTTGCACCGCTTAGAGATATGAAACCTGGTGTAACAAAGTAGCCCGGATTGTCCACAACTTCCCCGCCGTCCTTTGCAAAAACTAGAGGGGAAAAGAATATAAGTAAGGCAGTTATTAGAAGATTAAAGATTTTTTTCATAAGTTTTCCAATATAGTCTTTATGTTTGGGTGTTTATTCATGGTATAAAAGTGTAGAGAGCAAACACCTTGCTCTAAAAGGCTGCGGCACTGTTCAATGGAAAATTCAATCCCATATTTAACCGCCTCTGTTTCAGAGACGCCGTCAAGTTTTTTGGAGAGTTTAGCAGGCACCTGAACAGCACACATCTTTGTAAACTTCATTACTTGAGCATAGCTTGAAGCGGGCATTATTCCCGCATAGACAGGGATATCTACCCTGGCTCTTTGTAAATTCTCTAAAAAACGAAAATAATGGACGTTATCGAAAAAAAGTTGTGTAATAATGTAAGAAGCTCCAGCATCGACCTTTCGCTTTAAGAATGATATATCTTCAGCAATGTTGAGCGATTCGGGATGCTTTTCAGGATAGCCCGCGACCCCTATTTCAAAAGAAGGAGCACTGGTTTTTAAGTAGCGGACAAGCCCTTCTGCGTTGTCAAACGCTTTAGATTTAATATCTGTTGGATTATTGGTAGGATCCCCCCGCAACGCCAATATTGAGGCGATCTTCTCTTGATGAAGTTCATTTAAGAGAGCGTTGACGCTTTCAATGGTGTTGCCGTAACAGGTAAAGTGCATAACAGTATTTAGTCCGTAATCATTCTTTAAGGCTTTAGTCCACTTTAGAGTTTTATCTCTAGTGGAACCGCCTGCACCATAGGTTATGGAAACAAATTCAGGAGAATGCTTAACAAGCTCCGCCACCGTTTCAAAGAGAGCGGTTTCTCCCAACTCATCCTTAGGAGGAAAGAATTCAAAGGATACTTTAGGGGTATAACTCATAGAAAGAGATAATAGCAGAATTCTTTACAAATGCAAGGCGATATAAATATGTAATGATGGGTGGATAATAATTTTGTTGTATATTATTTTAATTATCCCGTCTGCCTTTACAAAAATGTAAGAGCAAAGGGGAATTTCGGAAAGCTCCCTACCCTATTGTTTCGTAAGCGCCGACTATCTTTGTTACCAATGGATGGCGCACCATATCTTTTTCAGAGAGGTATAAAAAGGCGATCTCTTCCAAATCTTTTAAGGTTTCTATAGCGTGCGTAAGCCCAGAATCTGTGTTGACAGGGAGGTCGACTTGTGTTGTATCGCCCGTTATAACAACCTTTGAGCCAAAACCTAGACGGGTTAAAAACATCTTCATCTGGGCTTTAGTGGTATTCTGCGCTTCATCAAGAATTACAAAGGCATTTGAGAGAGTCCTCCCGCGCATAAAAGCAAGGGGGGCAACCTCGATAATATTACGTTCCACAAGGCGAATTATAGCCTCCGGATCCATCATAGACTGCAAAGCATCATGCAAAGGGCGTAAATAAGGATTGATCTTATCAGCCAGATCGCCCGGAAGAAAACCGAGCTTTTCCCCCGCCTCTACAGCAGGTCTTGTAAGGATAATCCTCCTTACCTTCTTATCAAGATACATATTTACCGCCATAGCGACTGCAAGAAATGTTTTACCTGTGCCCGCAGGACCGTATGCAAACACCATATCCTTCTCTTTAATGGCATTAATATAGAGGCGCTGATTTCTTGTTTTAGGAAGAACATATTTCAATCCCCCTGAAACTGCCACTCTGTCATTTTCAAACTCTTCAGCAAATCCCAAATCTCCGCTTTGAACAAGTGTAAGGGCGGTTTGCATCTCTTCCGTGCTGAACTCGCGCCCAAGCCCATGCAGATATTGCAGAAGTTCAACTGTTTTAGCAACATCGGCTGCACCCCCTGTAATAGAGAGTTCCCCACCTACAAAAGAAACGGAGGTATTTAAGATTCTTGTGATAATCTTGATATAGCGATCATTATTTCCAAACAGTTTGGGAATAGCGGTTTCAGGTATATTAAGTTTTTTAGAGTTTACTTCTGACATAAGCCTCCTCGGCGGCTCTATCGGTCAACTTTTCATCCAGCCTAAGATAGCGCAGCTCTTCTAAAAGCTCGCCAATCTTTTTTGAAGGGGGTATCCCCATAGCTGATATATCTTTACCTTTAAGGATTGGGGAGATGTATCTATACTCATCAAAATATTTTCTCACAGGAACGTTTTTTTTACCCAAACGAACAGCTAACATAAGCTGCTCCTCTGGAGTAAGCGGTTTTAATATTCTATATATACCGGATGCGCTTAAATCGCCTTTTAACGCCTTATACGCACTGCGGCTCTTAAAATATAGCGCACCTAATCGGGCTGCCAAGGAGTGCGGTATATTGAACCTTTTCAAAATTTCCTTAAACTCCACAGCCTGCAGTTCATAAAATATAATGGCAAAACGAATGTGCCGCTTCTGAACTGAAGTTGAAAAGTGCGTGGTCTCTAAAAGCTCGTCTAAAAGGTTAAAATCTTCTTCTGTCTTTGTCGAAAGGGGCAATACATCGGTTATAGTTGAGAGCATATTATATTTTTTTATCATCCATAGGGCGCGTATGCACTCTTTTTCTTGAAGGATGTTTTGCAGCTCTGTAAATATCTTCTGCCCTGTGAGCCTTTTATACAGCTTGAGGCGATCCGCATCTTTTATAAGCTGTTCGGTGTGCGTGCCAAGCTTAAAGTCAAAACGCGTTGCAAAGCGGACCGCCCTGAAAGCTCTGCTAGGATCATCAATTATACTCAGAGAGTGCAGAACGCGAATCTTTTTATCGAGGATATCCCGCTGACCGCCGAAATAATCTTCCAACTGCCCAAAATCATTATCTATGCGGACCGCCATAGCGTTTATTGTGAAATCGCGGCGGGCGAGATCATTTCTTAGAGAAGAGTTTTCCACCGTAGGCGCCGCCCCTGAAGTGCTGTAGTATTCAGTGCGGGCAGAGGCAAAGTCTATCTTTGAACCATCTTTTAATATCACCGCGGCGGTTTTGTATCTATCATGGACAGTATAGCGGGCGTCAACCTTTGCAGCGTAACGCTTTGCTATCTCAACAGCATCTCCCTCAACAACTATATCAACATCGCTGGAACTTTTCCCCATGAGCAGATCACGCACATACCCACCCACAAGGTATGCGCTCATCCCTTCGCTGGTAACAAACTCCCCTATCGTCTCCAACTGTGTATAAAGGTGGGGAGGCAGACCGCTTTTCAACCTATCAGTTATATTGGAAACTCTGGAAAGCCCCAACCTGATCTTTGTGCCTTCCTCATAATTAGAGCGCCTGATATACTCTTCATGAATCAGCCTTAAAAGATCTGTGCGGGTGACTACACCAACAAGGATGCCGTCTTTTTCCACCGGCACTAGTTTCTGATTGGCTGAAAGCATAATATCTTCCACCTCTCTGAAGGTGGTATTAGGAGAAACTGTGGAAAACTCCGTCTGCATAAAGGTGGATACCCGCTCTTCTGTGAGCTTGTGTTTTATCCCCTGTAAGATATCTTTACGGGATATAATCCCTTTTACAAGCATAGAGTGCTGCGAAAGCACTATCGGCATATGGTTTAGATTATGTTTTAACGTTAGATGCCATGCATCGTCAATAGTGTCATCTACAGTTAAAAAGCGCGGAGGGGTGCTCATAATCTCTTCAACAGACCTAACAGGCCTGATTGATTCTCTGATATTTATCTTAAGCATATCAAGGGCTTCAAAAAGTTCTAAATCTTTAATATTTGCAGAGGCGGCGTAAGGGTGCCCCCCGCCGCCGAAACGGGCGGCGATCTTACTAACATCCACCGCGGGGTTCTTGCTTCTGCCCACCAGCACTACCCGCCCGCCCATTCTAACAAGGATGAAAAGAACAGATACCCCTTCCATCTCCATCATACGATGGGTTAAAAAGGCAAGCTCCTCAATATACTCATCTATTGAGGCGTGGGAATAGGTAATGTTTATCCCGCCCACCTGCACTATAGACATATTTATAAGCAGTTCGTTAAGGATAAAAACCTGCGTGCGCGATAACTCCCTCTTAATAAAATCACTCACCACCGTGACATCGCCGCCTAATTTTATAAGCTCCGCCACCACAGAAACATCTTCAACAGTTGTGGAAGAAAATGTCAGAAGCCCGGTGTCTTCATATATCCCTAATAAATACAAAGCAGCATCTTCGGGCGAAATATATCTTTTCTCCTCTAAAAGCCGTTTAACAACAATAGTTGTGCTAGCCCCATAAAGTTGTATATACTCTTCTTGAGAGTGAAGGTCTTTAGCAAATGCGGGGTGGTGATCAAATATAATAAGGCGGTCGGTATTAAAAGCAAGAATACTTAAAGCCCCAAGCCGTTTAGATAGTTTGCAGTCCGTAACTATTGTTAGCTGAGTACGCCCTATATTATCTTTCGGCTTAACCCTGACTATAGGGGAATTTGGAATTTTGCCGACATACTCGTAAACATTTGGTTCAAAATCTGTAACTGTAAGGATTGCATCACAATCATAGAGGCGGTAAGCTGCCCAGGCGGAGGCTATAGCGTCAAAATCAGCTTTAACATGGGTGACAACAACCCTCTTGTAGTCCATATATTCAATTTTAGCAAATTATACAGGGATTTCAATTAAATTATTATTAACAGAAATTTTGCAGCTATATTCGTTCATCAACCATTTACATTTTTTACATGAAAGATTATATAATTGACAATAGATGATAAAATGAATAGTATAGCCTTGATAGCATTAACCTTGACAGAGACTGCTTTTTTCCGGAGGTTTTGAAATAATGAATAGAAAATATCAATTTAGTTGGGATTTACTAGGAAACCTTGAAGTTGGAAGGCCGAACCTAGGGCCGTATACGAGGGTTGAAGTATACCGCTTGATGCAATTTGCCTTCAGAGATGTTCTTGAAGCGGAATATGGAACAGAAAAGGCAGATGAAGTTTTCTACAATGCGGGAAAACTTGCGGGAGAAGAATTTTATAAACATTATGTTGTAAATGCCGCTACTATAAGCGAACTCGTTAAACAGCTGCAAACCCATATGAAAGACTTAGGAATTGGTATATTCCGTGCAGAAGAGTCTTCTGATGGCAATTTTATTCTCACCGTAAACGAAGACCTTGACTGTTCGGGGCTACCGGAGCTTGATTACGAAATATGTAAATATGACGAAGGCTTTATTGCGGGGATCCTTGAAAAATTTGCGGGGCGCTCTTTCACTGTCAAAGAGATTGAATGTTGGTGCACGGGTGATAGAACTTGTAGATTTAGCGCCGTGGTCAATAAATAGTAAACTTAGATGACCGAAGAAGAGCTTGCAAGCATAGAACAGCTCACACAGTTAGTTCACGATCTGCTTACGGCCCCTGCAATTGCCGCAATCCCTGAAGATTTTCTTGCAAATGACGGCGTGCAGCAGCTGCATGCTTATCTTGTTGAAACGCGAAATGTTGTAGCGTCTTTTTCAAGAGGCGATTTCAACGTAAAAGTTCCCATTAAGGGCAGTATTGGAGGATTGCTTAAAAATTTACAGGCTAACTTAAGGCATATGATTTGGCAGGTTCAGATGGTATCCAAAGGAGATTTCTCCCAAAGAGTTGATTTTATGGGTGATTTCTCTGAGGCTTTTAATAAGATGGTTGTTCAGATGGACACCACATTACGAGAGCTTAAAGAGAACGAGAAAAAATTGCAGGAGCTCACAGAAAGCCTTCGCAGAGAGATTGACAAACGAGCCGAGATGGAAGAATCCCTTAGAAAAAGCCATAAGAGATATCAAGAACTTGCCCTTAAAGACCCTCTCACAGGGATAAACAACCGCCGAAATTTTTATGAGATCGCCTCTAAAGAGATGCGGCGCATTCAGCGCAACGGCGGAGTTGCCATCATTGGAATGCTTGATGTGGACCATTTCAAGAGGTTTAATGATTCATATGGTCATCTGGCGGGGGACAGCTGCCTAAAGATAATCGCAACAAGTTTAACAGATAATGTGCGGGAGATTGACACAGTTGGGCGTTACGGCGGAGAAGAGTTTGTAATTCTACTGCCTCAAACATCCGTTGCCGATGGATTTAAGGTTGCTGAAAGAATTCGAACAGAGATTGCATCTACCCCCATCCCTGTTGATAAAATCATCGCAACTGTTACAGTAAGTATAGGGATCACTGAGGTATCTAAAGAAAACTCATCAGAACTCTTAAATTCCAAAGACCCTCTCGCCGCCCTTATTAATGAAGCTGATCTTGCCCTATATGATGCGAAAAAGACTAGAAACAAGGTTGCAGCGTATCAGTATATGAGTAAAGAGGATTAATACAAGTTAATATCTTGCTTTACAGCGGCTTTTCTCTGCCTAACGCCATGCAGCCGACTATTGCCCCTTTTTCATTTCTCACAAGCTCATCGGGATAATATACATCTATCCTCCCTTTTTTCGCTGCTGCGGTGCAAACAGCTTGTGATGCAAGATAGACAACACCGTTTGCTGCATTAGGAAGTCCTTCAATATCTCCATATTCGGATGCCTGCAAAGGGATTCCATCGATAGAACCCGTCTGCTTCACTATTTTTTTACACCTTGCAATAATCTTTGACGGTTCAATATTCAGATAAGGAGAAACGCCGTCTTTTAAAACCCACCCCAGACTACTGTTCCAGCACACATTATCCTGCCTATAAAAATTCACGGCATGCGGCGTCAGATTGACTATCTTTATATTCATAAGTTCAACCAATAGTTTAATTTTTTCTAAACCTTCTCCTTCCTGCCTTTGCAGCGGGATATCCTTTTCTTCCTCTACTAAACTTATTTCTGTGCAATAGGTTCGGGCGGGGGTTATGAAGGTTTTCCAGCCTTTGCCCCGCTACCCCAAGATTTTCAGGACCGCTGAACCCTTCATTCTTCCAGAGGGCGCTTGCAAGGCGGTAGGCAACAGCCTTAATCTCCATATCTTCTTCAAGAGCCTGCACTATCTTCTTTGAAAGATATGAAACATCTTGTTTGCGGATTCGCTCTATTAGAGCGGTTTCAAGGTTTTTATGAGCTTCGGTGAGGGTGGGCACTTTTTTGTATGTAATACTCGAACCGGTGGCTTTTTTAATATTTGTAAGCCCCCTATACTCCTCAGGAGTCACTAAAGTAACTGCTATTCCTTTCTTTCCTGCCCTCCCTGTCCGCCCTACCCTATGCACATAGCTGTCAGAATCAAATGGGATATGGTAGTTTAATACATGGGATATATCAGAGATATCAAGCCCCCTTGCCGCTACATCTGTTGCTGCTAAAAGGGTGATATCCCCTTTTCGAAAGGCTCTGATTACATCTTCTCTCTGCGGTTGGGGCATATCTCCATTTAACGCTTTAGCGGGGTAGCCTTTAGCAACTAGGGAGGTGCTTACAAGCTCTGTATCTTTCTTGGTGCGTGTAAAGATGAGCATTTTGACAGGATCATAAAAATCAATCAACCTCACCATAGCGTCTAAGCGTTCATACTCTTCCACCACAAAGTATAGCTCCTCAATATCTGTATTTGTAGCGGGTTCAATCCCTTTAACATTTATCTGGACAGGTTCTCTTAAAAAATCCGCCGCCAGTTTGTTTACTGCGTTTGGAAGGGTGGCAGAAAATAAGAGGGTTTGACGGTTGCTCGGCAGATGGGAAAATATAGCTTTTATATCGTCAAAAAAACCCATATCAAGCATTTCGTCTGCTTCGTCTAACACAACATATTTTGGATGAAATTCTATCTTACCGCTTGAGAGGTGGTCTAAAAGCCTTCCAGGGGTGGCGGTCACAACCTGAACACCATCATTGATTAACTTTATCTGCCGTGCATACGCCTGCCCGCCGTATACAGCGGCAGTTCTTATACCTGCAAACTTGCCTAATCGGTATAACTCATCGCTGACCTGTATAGCAAGCTCCCTTGTGGGCACAACAACAAGAAAACGTTCCCCGGCTTTTAAGTTATTCATTATAGGCAGCCCAAAAGCAGCTGTTTTCCCTGTGCCTGTGTGCGCCTGCGCTAATATGTCTTTTCCGTTAAGAATATGCGGCATCGCCGCCTCTTGAATCGGAGAGGGGGCAGTAAAGCCCGCCTCCTTAATCCCTTTTAGTATCGGCTCTGAAAAACCGAAATCATCAAAACTAGCTCCCATTAAATCTCCTGTATTAAAGCTGCCTTAGATGGACAGCAAAGCCGCCCGCCTCCAGGTCAGTGTAAACAAACCTCATAACCCCATGCTCGTCAAACTGAGCAGTTTCTCTTATTATCCCTATTCCGCGGCTTTTTAGATAAAATACAGCTCGCTCCAAATTATTTACACTAAAACCGATGTGCCCATTTTTCCCTCTAGCGCTCTTAAAGAGAACCTCTATATCATCTCCTAAAAAAATTGCACCGACCCGCTCTAAAAGAGGGATAAAAAAGAGATCGCCCAACACCTTTGCAACCCCTCTTGCAGAGTCTTCATCACGGTTATTAATACCTACGTGCATAAACTTAAACCCCAAAACTTTAGCTTGCGCAGCGTGCAAAAAAGATGCGGCGTCAGTTTTAGGCAGTTTCAAAACAGCGGAGCGCCTAATATCTTTAGATATGTATATCTCCCATCTTTCGTGTTGAACACCCAGAAATATATAGTTAATTCCTCTATAAGTATCATTAGGAAAATCTAGCGGATCCGCCTGTTCATGAATTAAGATAGGATGGTATGCAACAGTATCTATATCATGTGAAATTGCTTTATCTATATCTTTTTTTGTATAAACGACT
>JAISNW010000216.1 GCA_031276055.1 Deferribacteraceae bacterium
TGAGTTGGATCTTAGCGGTTTTTCAGTAGGGATCGTGGGCGGATATAGTTTTTAATTTTTTTCATATTATTTTTTCCACCCCCTTGAGCAATTGAGGGGGGCGATTCCGTTTCAATAAGTTAGATATGGAGGATAAGTTATGTTATTTAGACTCATTTTTTGCATAGCAGCCGCCCTCTCTCTTTTAGGGTGCAGCGCCACAATCACCGCTACTAATGTTGTGCCGCCGCGGGCTGCTGATATTAAAGTAAAAGAGGTAGGGGTTCTTGAGATTAAAGGCGATAAAGATGATTATTTCGCCAATACCCTCTCTTCAGTGATCAGTAAGCTGGAAAAAGGCGGGGAGAAACGATTTCAAGTTTATGACAGGATGCAGATAGAAAATATCATCCGTGAACAGAAATTTCAAGCTACCATCGCCGATCCGGCTACTATGATAAAGTTCGGGAATATTTCAGGGATTCAAGCGGGCTTTTTCGGCGGGATAAACTACTCCACAGGGCAGCGCAGCTATCGAGAAAGCCGCACCCGCTGTGAAAGCAAGGATAGATGTTATGAGTACAGCGTCAGCTGCACGGACACAGATCACGCTCTTAGAACCACCCTCAGCCTTACCGATTTTTCAACAGCTAAGGTGTTATACGCGAATACCTTTAACAAGAGTTTGCGCGTAAAAAGCTGCAGCGACAGCTCTTACGCCTCAACTTCATCCACCTCCGGTGATGGCAAAGGGTTTTTGGATTTTTTAGGCGATGCTCTCTCCACCGAAACAGAGGAGGAAGAAACACCTGAAGCTGTAAAGCATCTTAAAGATTCATCCGAGCCGTTTGTAAGGCTTGTAAATGTAACTATGACAGATATTGCAAAGGATCTTGGGGAATATTACATTACCTCTACGATTGAAATTGAAAAAACCGACAAGACTCTAAATGAAGCCGATAAAATCAGATTTGAGAGCGGAGTTGACTTTGCTTCATCAAAGAGGTTTGATAGAGCTTGTGAAATATGGGGAGAACTTGAGCGGTCTAACCCGAAAGGATCAAACCTTATATTCAACCTCGGCGTCTGCAAAGAATCCGTAGGGGACTATGAAGGGGCTCTAAATTACTATAAAAAGGCGGACAGCCTAGCTTTAGAACCTAACAAGATGATAAATAGAGCTTTAGAACGCATCAATAGAAAGTTGGCGCGTTCTGCGGCAAAATAGTTTTGCTCTCCCCCCTAAGCGCTTGATTATCAAGGGCTTGTTCGGGGGAGACGCAACTTTCTAGCTGAAAAACTCTTTCATGCGCTGCCAGAGGGAGCGGTTTTTTTCATACATCCCATCGTCATCTAGCTTTTGCAGTTTCAAAAACATCTTGCGCTGCTCCTCTGTAAGTTGGGTTGGAAGCATGATTTTAAGCTCCAGCACAAGATCGCCTTTCCCTCTGCCGCGCACATCAGGCACCCCTTTCCCTTTGAGGATGATATTATCTCCCACCTGTGTGCCCGCCTTTATCTTCACTGTCTCTTTTGTTTTATCAAGGAGGGTGATAACAACCTCTCTGCCTAATATAGCATCGAGAAACCTTATAGGCATCTCTGCTGTGAGGTTGTTGCCCTCCCTCCGATAGTATTTATGAGGTGAGACGATTATATTTACTAGAAGGTCTCCCGAGCCGCCGCCGTTGAGCCCTGCGTTTCCTTCACCTGCAGCGCGTATGGTCATATTGTTCTCTATTCCAGCGGGAATGTTGATATTTAGGGTTTTATCCACCCCCACAAAACCTTCCCCGCGGCAAGAGCTGCAGCGCTCTTTTACAATCTTTCCTGTGCCGCCGCAATTTCCGCAGGTGGTCTGGATGGCAAAACTCCCCTGCCTCATCATACGCATCCCTCTGCCTGCACAGGCGGGGCACTCGCTTATTCCACCGGATGCAGCCCCTGTGCCGTTGCAGGCGGTGCAGAGGTGTTTCTGTTTAACTTTAACCTCTATCTCCGCCCCAAAGATAGATTCTTCAAATGAGATGCGCCGTTGAATATTTATAGAGCTTCCGCGCATAGGGGCATCCTGCCTGCGCTTAGAAGATGAACCGCCAAAGAATGAGCCGAACCCGCCGAAGAGATCTTCAAAGAGGTCTGTAGCGGAAAAGCCATCGGAAAAGCCGCCTTCATCAAGAACTCTCCCATATCTATCATACTGGGAACGTTTATCAGGATCGCTTAGCACCTGATAGGCGGCGGAAACCTCACGGAACTTATCCTCGGCGTCTTTATCGCCCGGATTTTTATCAGGGTGGTATTTTAACGCCAAAGTTCTATAAGCCTTCTTTATCTCCGCTTCAGAGGCGGTTTTCTCTACCCCTAATATCTGATAGTAATCCATTAGTCTGCTCTATTTTTTATCCACTTCCTCAAAATCAGCATCGAGCACCTCGCCATCAGAGCCGGCGCTGGATGCGCTCTCGGCATTCGGCGAACTTTCTTGGCCCGCGGCGCCTGCTGCCTGCCCCGCCGCCGCTAGAGCTTCCGCCGCCTTCTGGTTAGCTTTGGAAAGCGCCTCGATTCCAGCTCGGATAGTATCTTTATTGTTAGCCGCAATGGCGTTTCTAAGGTTGGCTGTCTCACGGGTGAGGTTCTCCTTTTCAGCCGCGGGGAGTTTATCGCCGTTCTCATTAATAGTCTTTTCAGATGCGTATATCAGTTGATCAGCCTGATTAACTACCTCTGCAAGCTCTTTCTTCTGACGGTCTTCCTCGGCGTGCAGCTCGGCGTCTTTTACCATCTTGTCAATATCTTCATTGGAAAGCCCTGAAGATGGGGTTATCTTGATGGACTGCTCCTTATTGGTCGCCTTATCTTTGGCTTTAACGCTTAAAATGCCGTTGGCGTCTATATCAAAACTAACCTCGATCTGCGGCGCCCCTCTAGGTGCAGGGGGTATCCCCACAAGGTCAAAGCGGGTGATCTCTTTGTTATCAGCAGACATCTGCCGCTCTCCTTGCAGAACTACTATAGTAACCGCCGTCTGATTATCCGCCGCTGTGGTGAATGTTTCCACCTTGCTTGCAGGGATGGTGGTGTTGCGTGGGATCATCTTAGTCATGACGCGCCCTTGCGTTTCAATCCCCAATGAGAGCGGGGTGACGTCTAAGAGCACCATATCTTTTAAGTCGCCGCTTAAAACGCTTCCCTGAATCGCTGCGCCTATAGCTACGACTTCATCAGGGTTTAGCCCTTTGTGCGGTTCTTTGCCGAAAAACTCTTTAACCTTCTGTTGAACTAGGGGCATACGGGTCATGCCGCCAACAAGGATAACCTCGTCTATCTGGCCGGTAGTCACATTGGCATCGCTCATCGCCTTTCTGCACGGCTCTATAGAGCGTTCAACAAGGTCCATAACGAGCGCTTCTAATTTAGAACGCGACAGCTTTTTTACAAGGTGTTTAGGACCGCTCTGATCAGCTGTAATATAGGGGAGGTTTATCTCTGTCTCCATAGAGGAAGACAGCTCAAGTTTTGCCTTTTCGGCAGCCTCTTTCAACCGCTGCAAAGCCATATTGTCTTTGGTAAGGTCGATGGCGGTGTCCCTCTTAAATTCGTCTATCAACCAGTTTACCACCCTCATATCAAAGTCGTCTCCGCCTAAGTAGGTGTCGCCGTTGGTGGATTTTACCTCAAAAACTCCTTCGCCGAGCTCCATAATGGAGATGTCAAAAGTTCCGCCGCCTAGGTCGTATACTGCTATCCTTTCATCTTTTTTGCGGTCTAAACCATAGGCAAGAGCTGCCGCAGTAGGCTCATTTATTATCCTCAAAACATTAAGCCCTGCTATCCGCCCTGCATCTTTTGTCGCTTGACGCTGGGAATCGTTAAAATAGGCGGGCACTGTAACAACAGCATCGCTCACCGTTTCACCGAGATAATCTTCGGCGGTCTGTTTAAGTTTCTGCAAGATCATAGCGGAGATCTCTTGAGGAGCGTATTTTTTCCCTTTCACCTCAACCCAAGCGTCGCCGTTATCGGACGGAACAATCTTATAAGGGAGCACCCGCTTGGCGTCTTCCACCTCTTTAGAATCATTCTTCCTGCCGATAAGCCGTTTGATGCTGAAAATTGTATTTGTAGGGTTGGTCACCGCCTGATTCTTCGCAAGCCGCCCCACTAACCTATCCTTTTCAGCAAATGCCACGACTGAAGGAGTAGTGGATGCTCCTTCAGAGTTAAATATAACCTTAGGGCTTTTCCCTTCCATAACAACCACCACAGAGTTGGTGGTGCCTAAGTCAATTCCGATCACTTTTCCCATAGCAGCTAAATTCCTCCAAAATTATATAATCTATATTTAAGTTAATCTGTTCACTTGAACCTTTGCAGGTCTTAAAACCCGCTCTCCTAGCCGGTAGCCGCTCTGAACGAGGAGAGCCACCGAATTATCAGCCAGCGCGGGATCGTTTAAGAGCATTATCCCTTCATGAATAAGCGGATCAAACGGATCGCCTATTTTCACAGCTATCTGCTGCAGCCCTGCCTTTTCAAGGGTATCGATAAGCTGTTTGCGGGTGAGGGAGACCCCCTCTGCCATCCCTTTAACTCCCTGATTTTCCGCACCTGCCGCTTCAATGTGTGCAAGCGCTAGATCAAAGTTGTCCAGCACAGGCAGAAACTTTGTTAAAAGGGTCTGATTGGCGTATTTTATCCGCTCGTCATTCTCCCTGATTAGACGTTTAATATGGTTTTCATGGTCGGCGGATAGCCTCAATATCTTCTCTTTCAACGCTGCAAGCTCGCCCTC
>JAISNW010000248.1 GCA_031276055.1 Deferribacteraceae bacterium
ATCCCGCATTAAATAAGATCGATAGCCCGCTGAGGTTGGCTTTATATCTGCTGTAGCCTGCATTAAGTTCATCAAAATCAGAATCTATTGAAGGGATGAGGGTGTATCTTAGGGTAAAACCAAAATCCCAACGATTAGGCTTAAAGAGAAAGCCTCCCTCCATTGTGAAAGCAGGTGTAACATCATCATCGCTCAAAGTTTTTTTGCCTTGACTGGACTGCTCTTCTACATGAATCTGGTGCAGTGCAGCGCCTAATCTGGCGGCGCCGAATAGACTCAATTTAGAGCCCTCGCTTATAACCTGCTTAAACGTTAGAGAACCGCCAAAGATCGAGCTAGCTATCCAAAATTTCTGATCAAGGCCGTTATAAATGTTATACCCTTTAGAGCTTTTTGTGGAGTTGGCGAGGGCTTCATGATATAAGCCAATCCCTAGATTTTCACTGAAAAAATAGGTAAATTCAAAGCCGAACTGCCCGCCGAGAGAATAATTGATAGATTGACCGTTATTAGCAATATCCTCCGTTGGAAAATATCCACCAAGGTATAAACCTAAACGCATCTTGCCTTCCCGCGCCTGTGCAGTTGAAAGATTAAATGCAGCAAAGATAGATAGAAGTATAGATAGATAAAAAACTTTCTTCATAAATCTCCTCCAATATAAGAACAATTTAAGCAGCGCTTTTGTAAGATCAATCCATTAGCAAAGGATTCTCTGCACTGCGCATCCCTAACATTTTTTGGTTTTTGCTTGACAATTGAAAGCTAAGTGTTATCTTGTGAAAACTTAAAATTTGGTATAGAACTTAAAATAGCCCAGTTATGCTATAAAAAAAATCGTGGTGGTTTATGAAGAAATTATTATTAATAACACTTAGCTTTTCCATCCTCTCCCTTTTTGGCTGTGCAACCAGCAGCACTGCCCCAAAAAATATTAAAGAGCTGGATGCGCAGCTTATTGATTCAATTAAAAAAACTTTTGAAAGCCGCGGTCTATCTGACATAAAAGTTGAGGTGGCAATGCTTCAACAGTTGGACTCTCCGAAAGGTTTTTATTTTTACCGCGTTGTATTGAGCGCTCCTGCAAATAACATTCCGCCTACAGAGCAGTATCTCTTTTATGACGGCAAGTTTGTCGCCTCATCATTTCGGGATGCCCTAACTCAAGAAGATCTTGGCAGTTCCCTTGCTTTTGATTACAGCAAAACAGATGTTGATATAACGGGGCTCTCCCTCCTTCACGGCAAAGCGGGGGCCCCTAATATAATTGTAAAGATTACTGATTTTGAATGTCCGTTCTGCCGCAGAACAAATGCTTACCTCGAGCAGAAATTGGCGGGTAGAGATGATGTCGCCGTTTATATTATGAACTTTCCCCTCTCCATCCACCCTAACGCTATCCCTTTTGCAAAGGTATTTGAGGCAGGCTCGCGCATGGGGAGCAACTTTGGCAGCGAACTTTTCAGCAACGATGCCCTCCTATCGTTTAATGAACAGCAGATTATAGACTATTTTGCTCTCCGTTCAGGCGATGAGGCGAAGTTCAAAGAGCTTTATGCTTCTGAGGAGATAGCCGCTCTCATTCCTGCACAGATGCAGCGGGCTTCTGCCCTAGGGGTGAATGCAACACCTGTGCTCTATATCAATGGAAAAAAGATAGAGGGGTTCAACCCGCCTCTTATGAACAGGGCGTTCAATACATTTAAGTAAGCAAGCTATGCTCCTTCATATCTCCCATAACGATCTTGATGGGGTTTGTTGCGGATTATTTGTTAAAAGCGTTTTCCCTAAGGTAAAAACGCTCTACCTTTCCTATGAAGAACTTCTCCCTGCTATTGCGGAGATTCCCCCTAACTACTCTTCGGTGATATTAACAGATATTTCGCCTCCTGCGGGTGTGGTTGAATCCCTAGCCAGTGATAGAGATTTCTTATTGATAGACCACCATATATCAACAAGCCATTATGCGAACCATCCGTTTGTAACGCTTGATATAACGAAATCTGCGGCGCTTTTAACTTATGAGAAGCTCACAGCGGACGGATATGATCTAAGCCGCTATCAGAAGTTGGTGGAACGTGTGAACGATTACGACCTCTGGAAATTAAAATATGAAGACAGCCTAAAATTGAATATCCTCTTTAATCTTTTAGGGATAGAACGTTTTGAAAAACGTTTCCTTGAAACGCCTTATACAGAGTTTTTCCCTGAAGAGCAGCTTATAATCTCCATTGAAGAGGAGAGGCGGGATGCCTACATAAGAAGGGCGTTGAAAAATGTTTACAGAACAACCGATAAAAATAATCTTCAAATAGCGGTGGTCTTTGCTGAGAGCTACTCCAGCGAGTTAGGCAATACAATTATAAAACAGGGCAATACGGACTATGTGTTGATTGTGAACGCACAACGCAGCAGGTTTTCCCTCCGCAGCAGGCAGGATATAGATGTTTCAAAGTTGGCGGAAAAAAACGGCGGCGGCGGGCATAAAAATGCCGCTGGTTTCAGCGTTAATCTTGATGACCTCTTTACTTGGGTTTTAGAAAAGTGCGGAATGGCATGAAAGCTAGTTTCATAAAATCAGCCTCCACCCTTTCTGAGGCGCCTGCGCCCAGCTTCCCTGAGGTAGCGTTCACTGGGCGTTCCAATGCGGGCAAGAGCTCTTTCATCAACAAACTTTTGGGCAGAAAAGCTCTAGTTAAGGTAGGAAAGACTCCGGGTAAAACCCGTCTATTAAATTTTTTTTCGGTTGAGGACTCTTTAATATTCACAGATTTGCCCGGCTACGGCTATGCTGCAGTATCTAAAGCTATGAGAAAACAGTTTGCAGCCGTTATCGAAGCCTATCTCCGAAATAGCAAGATGTTGATGTTGTGTTTTGTGTTAATGGATATCCGCCGCTCGTTTCAGGTAGAGGAGCGCTATATTATGCAATTAATGGCTGAACGGGGTATATATGCACAGTTGGTTCTCACAAAGGCAGATAAACTTGCGAGAGGGGCGCTTTTACGAGAAAAGTCCAGAATTGCTCGTGAGATTGGAACTGCTGATCTAAATATACTCCACTTTTCTTCAGTCACAGGCGATGGATATTCTGATGTTTGGAGATTAATAAATGAGAAGACTGGCAGCAATCTGGGCAGTTTGTAAACGTTATTCCCATATTATCTTCTCGAGCGCCCTCGTTCTCTTTGTAATTATCTCCAATATTATGGCGTCTGATAAGAAAGTTTATGAGGGGCGCATCGTATTTTTAGCAGATAAAGCTCTCTTTCCTGAACTTATAGCGGCTTTTTCCCGCGCTGAAAGCGAGATAACCTGCGCCTTATACATGTTTAAGACCGACGGTGCAGACAACGCCCCTACCTCTATCCTCCTTTCAGCTTTGCGGGCGGCTTCAGGGCGCCGAGTGAGGGTGAAGCTCGTTTTAGATATAGATAAAAAAGGGGATCTCTCCACTGAATTTAACACTGCCACCGCAAAAGCATTAAAATCGAGCGGAGCAGAGGTTTATTTTGATGATCCTGATAGGAGGCTGCACACAAAGATGTGTATAATAGATAATTATATCTCTTTTATCGGCAGCCACAACTATACATTCAGCGCCCTTCAGAGAAATGCAGAGGTTACGGTGCGGATACAATCAGAGGGGATAGCTAGCGAAGGGGTGAAATATATAGATGAGCTTATCGCAGATATAAATATAATTGAAGTTGGGGGAGTTGATGAATAAATATTTCGGGACAGACGGGGTGCGCGGCAAGGCGAATATATTCCCTTTAACTGCTGAATTTGCTCTAAAACTTGGTCTTGCAGCAGGGGAGAGATTCATTAAAGAGGGGCGGCATCCCCAGATTGTGATAGGTAAAGACACCCGCCTATCGTGCTACATGTTTGAGGCGGCTTTGGCGGCGGGAATCTGTTCTAAAGGGGTTGACGCCGTGCTTGTGGGTTCTATTCCAACCCCTGCTATAGCCTTTATGACACGCTCTATTAGAGCGTGTGCAGGGGTAGTTATCTCCGCATCCCACAACCCATATTATGATAATGGGATTAAATTTTTTGATGCAACAGGTTATAAACTTCCCGATGAGACTGAAACAGAGTTGTCTGAACTAGCTGACGGGGATATCCCCCTCTCAACTGAAGTTATAGGAAAGATTTTACGAATTGAAACAGCTGTGGGAAGATATGTTGAGTTTGTGAAATCATCATTTGATAAAAGTTTAGATCTGCGCGGTTTTAAGATAGTGGTTGACTGCGCCAACGGCGCCTGCTACAAGGTGGCGCCCATCGCTGTCAGCGAGTTGGGAGCGGATGCTATTGTAATAAACGCTTCGCCTAACGGCACAAACATTAACGAAAATGCAGGTTCATCCTCTCCTCAAGGGATGGTTCAAAAAGTTTTGGAAACGGGCGCAGATATAGGAATATCCTTTGATGGAGACGGAGATAGGCTTATAGTGTGCGATAAGGATGGTTCTATAGTAGACGGCGATTTTATCATGGGGATATGCGCCATAGATATGAAAAAGAGGGGGTTGTTAAATAAAGATGCAGTTGTGGGAACTGTGATGAGCAATATCGGCTTTGAAAACTCCCTTGCCCGTCAAGGCATAAAGCTGGAGCGCACGCAGGTGGGAGATAGATATGTTATAGAGAATATGCGGAAAAACGGCTATAATTTAGGGGGAGAACAGTCAGGACACCTTATTTTCACCGAGTTTACCACCACAGGCGATGGGCTTATAAGCGCCTTGCAGCTGCTTAAAGTTATCATTTCCCGCGGCAAATCTCTGAGTGAGCTGAAAAGAGATATTGAAAGCTATCCGCAAGTTTTGCTTAATTTAATGGTTGCAAAGAAGGTCCCTATTTCTCAACTTAACGCCACCGAAAAGTTAATCAAGAAGGTGGAAAAAGAGCTCAATACAGCTGGGCGGGTGCTTGTGCGCTATTCAGGCACTGAAAACAAACTCCGTGTAATGGTGGAAGGCAGAGATGCAGATAAGATCAACGAATATGCAAACGATATAATAAAGAGCGCCGAAGGTGAATTATCCCTTAACAATTTTGCATATTCTGCCGATATTTAACTTATGGCGAAAAGATCTCTCTTTTTAGGGGTAATAATCCTCGTTTTATCGGCGGCGGATATATCCGCCCGCACCGCGATCGCCTTTCCTAAAGGAACAAGGTTGGAAAGGTGCGTGCGGGCGAATCTCTTTCAACCGTCTCTATCTGTAATATATGAGGAAGACGCCCTTACTCTAACATCTCTTGCCTGTGAAGGCGATAATATTACCAGCCTTGAGGGTATAGAGCCTTTTACCAACCTTCAGAGCATCGATTTCGGCTATAAAGGCAGCGCTGTAGACAACCTAACCCCCCTAGCGGGCTTAAATAAGCTCACACGCATTATTATGAGCAAGAGCAATATAAAAGATATCTCCCCTCTATCTGCGCTCCCCTTAGTGAACCTTGATCTTTCGGAGAATCATATTACTGATCTTTCTCCTCTATCTAATATCACCACCCTTGAAACACTTATTTTATACCGACAGGCTCCGGATTATATAACAGATATCACCCCCCTTAGTAATCTCACAAATCTAACCCTCCTAGACTTAGAAGCAAATAAGATCACAGATATA
Organism: Deferribacteraceae bacterium; assembly: GCA_031276055.1. GTDB lineage: Bacteria > Chrysiogenota > Deferribacteres > Deferribacterales > JAISNW01 > JAISNW01. The sequence continues at coordinate 5,649 of JAISNW010000248.1, forward strand.
TCTCCCCTTAGGAATATGAAAAAGTTGAAATATCTCCACCTAAAAGATAATAGGTTGACCACAATAGAACCTCTTGCAGAGATCAGTGAACTTGAATTGGTAAATTTAGGGATAAACGCCCTTACTGATCTTACTCCGCTTGCTTCATCCGACGGCATTACAACCCTATACGCCGACGCCAACCGTATAGCTTCCCTCAACTTTCTCTCATGGCTGCCGAATATAACCCATATAAGCCTAGATAGAAATCGGATAAGCTCCCTTGCGCCGCTTGATAATCTGAGCAGCCCAATATACCTCAGCTTCGATATGAACAATATCACAGAGATTGAAGTTTTAAGAACCCCGATGCACCTTAGAAAGATTAATTATCTCTCCCTAGCCTATAATTGCATTAAAGATTTTAACACCCTCCCCCTCTATTTCATAAAAGAAACCCACCTGCTCCACCAATGCCAAACCCACCCTACCCCTTCAGAGTTTGATTTAGCAACAGTTGTAAACGGCGATCTCCTTGAAACAAGCGGGATAGTGGATGTTGATGATGAATTGAAAGATAAAGCGGAGCCGACCGGCCCCGGTGGCTGCACCCTCGCAAAAAATACAGATATATTGCTGGTATTGATTCCGCTGATATTTATCCTTGCCTTTCTAAGAGGGAGGATTAGACGTTAATTTCCCCCTTACGCCTTGTTATTGGCATATTTTTTGCTAAATCTAAAGTATTGAAAATAACGAGGTGTTTTATGAAGAGCTTAAAAAATAGTGCAGATGTAGATAAGAAGAGCAGCGCTCGATTAGCTTTGAACGGCAGTTTCAACGCCGTCAATTTTGGAATACCGACTTACTTGGCAGGAGAAAGAGATAAGATGCAAGTTAAAAAAAGTGCAAAATTAGAGGGAGTTAAATAAAAGCTAAATAAAAGCTAAATAAAGACTGATATATCCAGATCGTCTTGAAGCTCCATTTTTAACTGCGTTATCTTTTTGCCGCTTACAGGATGGATATATTCAGGGAGAATCTCTAAGAGGGGGATGATCACAAAAGAGCGCTTTTCCATCTCTTTATGCGGAATGGTGAGCTTAGGGGAGTTTATCGCCTCCCCGTTGAAGTCTATTATATCAATATCCAACGTTCTAGGCTGCCAGATGCCGGTATGTTCTCTTCCAAACTCCCTCTCACACACTTTTAACTCGTTCAGCAGCTCTTCTGCTGTGAGTCTAGTTTGTGCTAGAAGCGCCATATTTAGATAATCCGGCTGTCCTTTTATAAGCGGTCGACTCGTATATATTGAGGATAATTTTAGAGTTTGGAAAACAGCTCGCAAATTTAGTCTTTTCAACGCCTCGTGAAAAGTCTTTTGCGGCTCTCCTAGATTGCCGCCGAGAGCAAGTATTGCCTTTTTTTCCATAAAATCTGCCGATTGCTGATGGCTATAATCTCTTATACCAGATAGCTGCTTCTTCAGATGTCTTTTTCAATCCATTTCGCAATATCTCATCTATTGTTTCACTATATTCTTTTAATACTCTATTAAATTCAGGGTTTTCTGCTGTAAACTCGCAAAACATATCTTTATCTTCTGTTAGATGTTTTTTTGCAGCTTGCAGATGCCGCTTAAAAGACGGCGTTAAAAAAGGCCGTATCCCCTCTTTTCGGGCAAGGAGGGAGAAGAAAGCAGCGCTTACAGCAAAGTTGAGAGATTGAGATATTCCAACTGAATAATCGTGCTCCTTTGCAGACGAGTGGAATATGCGGCAGCCCATCTGGGTATACAGCTGTTCAATCTTTTTGCAGGCATATTCTGACGCGTTTTTTCCGGGGACAATCACAACCTTCATATCTGCGGGATCAGGTTCTGGTCCGAAAAGGGGGTGGGTTCCCACAACAGAGCCTGTAAAAACATCCTCCATATAATCCATAGGGAAAACTTTTACCGATGTAATATCTGCAAGGATATGCTTATCTTTATCAAGGCAGCCTGCTATTAGAGCTAAAACCTCTTTCAACGCTCCAATCGGAACGGATAGGAGGATAACTTCACTCTTCTTAAATATATATTCGGCTTTTGCGATCTCCGCTTTATCGATGGGGTAAACGGTATAGCCTAAACAGATGAGTTTTTTATATAAA
>JAISNW010000070.1 GCA_031276055.1 Deferribacteraceae bacterium
AACCTTTCATTTTTGTGTAAACACAAAAAATCAAGGGTGAAGGGGACTTTGCGGAAGGGGAATTTCGGAGCAACCACCCCTTGCACTTAAAACCCCGCTTTTTTATGCAAGCATAAAAAATGCGAGGGTGAAGGGGAATTTCGGAGCAGCCGCCTTTACCCTATACTTTGAAGCTCTATATGTTCTTCAGGGGAGAAGATTCTTAATATATCTAAAAGGATGATCATCCCCTTAGGCATACGCGCCACCCCTTCCACATACTGCTGTTTAACCGTAGGGGAGATTCCAGGCGCTTCGCCTATGCTGGAGAGGGGGATGTCCATAACCTCTTCCACCTTATCTACAATAAAGCCGAGACGGCGTTCGTCTACCTTCATTACCACAATGCGCGTATTGCCGCCGATAGGCGCGGCGGTTATATGAAGACGTTTGCGAAGATCAACCACAGGAATTATCCGCCCGCGAAGGTTTATTATACCCTCCACAAAGCTAGGAGCCCTAGGCACAGGCGTTATATCCAACATGCGGATTATCTCCTCAACAGCCATAATATTAAGCCCATAATGCCCGTCTCCTAGAACAAAACCTACAATCTGAATAGTCTCCGCCATCTGACCTCCAATGAGAGCGCCTATTTAATAATAAGAGAGTAATAACAATATAGCATAATTCGAGGTTTTTACAACAAAAAGCAGCGCTACACCACAGCAGTTACAGCTATCATATTGGCAATATCTATAAACCCTGCACCCCTTGATAGGTCGTTAAACGGTTTAGCAAACCCTTGTATAACCGGTCCTAGCGATCTAGCCCCTGCGAAACGTTCCACCAGTTTATAGCCGATATTTGCAGAGTTTAAGTCGGGGAATATAAGCACATTCGCCTTGCCTGCAACAGGGCTTGCATGCGCTTTTCTGAGGGCGACTTCCACAACTAAGGCGGCATCCGCCTGCAACTCGCCGTCTGCAAGAATCTCGGGGGCTCTGCCCCTCATTATATCAAGAGCTTCTCGGACTTTATCCACCCCAGGTCCGCCTGCGCTTCCTTTTGTGGAGTAGGAGAGAAAAGCCACCCTAGGGGCGCTGTTCATGATATTCTTAAAACTATAGGCTGTTGTTATGGCAATATCTGCCAACGCTTGAGGGGTAGGTTCTAAATTTACAGCGCAATCTGCAAAGAAGAGCACCCCCGCCTCCCCTAACGACTCATTTTTGGTTGCCATTATAAAGAAAGAGGAGACAGTTTTTACCCCTTCCATAGGACCTATCACCCTAAGCCCGGCCTTGAGAACATCCCCTGTGGTGTTCACCGCTCCTGCAAGGCTGGCGTGGGCATACCCCTCCCTTACAAGCATAGCTGCAAAGTAGAGCTCATTGTCCATAGAGCTTTCCGCCTCCTGCCTAGTAAGCCCTTTAGCGCAACGTAAAGCATAATACCTATCAACAAATTCTTGACGACGTTTATCTTTTTTAATATCAACGGCGATGTAATTGTCCAACCCCGAGAGGCGAGCGTGAATCTTATCTTGATTGCCAAGTATTATAAGGTTTGCTGTCTTTTCTTTTAGAGCAGCCTCCGCCGCAGATAGGGTGCGCTCATCTTCACCTTCGGCTAAAACCACAGTTCTATCGGCTAAACGCGCCTGATTGTATATCTTTTCCAATAAATCCAACGTTCAACTCCTAACTTTATAGTAAAAATAAGCCAATAAGCAGAAGTTGTAAAGGGCAAATTATTTTTCTAATGACATAAGCTAATAATTGGGGTAAATAATATCCCATGGGGAGCGGATGAAGATACTACTTTATTACTACAACTTAGACAGCGTCGGCGGCGCGCCTAGGGTATATAGCCGCATCGCCAGCTATTTTGCGCAAGAGAGAGGGGATGATGTTTATATACTCTCCCACTTCGGCAAAGCCAGATCATTCTACCCTATAAGCGATAAGGTGAAGATAGCCGCCGCCTTCCCTATACATGCAATCAACCCCAGCCGAGTGCCGCGCACCCTTCTCTCCCCCTTCCTGACGCCTAAACTTTTTTACACCCTCCTTAAATTTAAGCCTGATATAATAATTGTAAACAACTCTCCATATTATGGGGTTATTCAGGCGTTTTTCGCCCGTTTTGCCCTCTTTATGCGGAAAACTCCCCTCGTTATCTGGAAACACTCGGGCGCTTTTATGAAGTCCTCCATCCCTTATAGAGCCACAAAACGTCTATTCTTCCCTCTTGCAGATGCGGTTGTCGCCCTCACAGATGGGGATGCCCGCTATACCCTCAATAAAAAGAGCTATGTGATACGAAACCCGATTCCCGCTGAATTTTCCACCTCTCCTAGTGCAAAGCCTCCCCTTAAACGTGAAAAAACAGCCCTATTTGTGGGGCGGCTTGTGCCGCAAAAGAGCCTCCACCACCTCCTTAAAGCGTGGGCGCACTCTAAAGAGAAATTGAACGATTGGAAACTTGTTATTGTGGGCGGCGGTGAGTTAGAGGGGAGTTTGCTGACGCTCTCCCGCAAGTTGAACCTCTCTGAAAGTGTCATATTTGCGGGCGAAACAGCCCATGTGGAAGAATACTATAAAAAAGCATCCTTTTTTGTTCTCTCTTCTATGAACGAAGGGCTCCCTGTTGTTCTCATCGAGGCGCTCTTTTACGGGCTGCCTGCTATCGCCTATGACTGCCCTTTTGGACCAAGTGAGACTATTCAGCATAATATAAACGGGCTCTTGGTTAAAAATGGAGATATTTCAGCCCTCTCAACCGCAATAGAGAGGCTCGCTTTAGATGATGAATTTAGGGAGAAACTGGCGGCTGCCGCCCCAATGAGCATCGAAAAATTCTCCTTAAAAGAGGTTGCAGCAGGGTGGGATAAACTATTCTCAGATCTCTTACCACGCACCGGTGCTTAGCTCGTCAACCCCTCTTTTATCGACTGTTTCTATACTTATGGGTAAGGCGAAGGTAAGTGCAAGGGCGTCTGCGGCGTCTGGGCTTGAGAGCCCCCGTTTTTTCATATCATCTTTCTTTTCTAAAAGGATGCGCTCTTCTCTAAATGTGTAGGATGGGGCGGCAAGCTCCTCTTTAAGATCGCGATCATCAGGTATATCTGCATTTTTAAGCCACTCCCCCATATCTCCCCACATCTCGGTTCTCTTGTTGAAATATTTACGTTTGCTGGACGCCCCCGAAAAGGCGACCCCAATAACAGAAGAAAAGCCTAGTTGATGCAAGCGATCCACAACCCCCGCCCCTATCCCCGTTTCATCAACAAAGAGTTGAGCGGGCTTAAACTCTTCTATCATGGCGGCTATAATTTCTGCAAAGGTCATAGTGTCTAAAGAGCGGAAACGTTTTAATAGTAGGAGTTTATACCCCCTGCGCACTGCAACGGCGGAGGCGTCTTCGCCAAAACGCGCAACATCCACCCCTATAATAATAGGGGCATACAGCACATCTGTTAGGGGAATCTCCCTCTTTATTGCGGCGTCCAGCCTATCTGCGGGTATAAACTGGTTAGAGCCTGAACGCGGAAACTCCCCTTTAACGCGGATGCGGAAAAAGTCTGAGTCATCCCCAAAGTCTTTCGCCCACCCCTCTATCTGGGCTTTATCGGTCATAACAGCGGTTCTGCTGTCAACCCTAAAGCGATGCCAGCGGTGCGAGAGATCGCCGAAAGCTCTACGAAAACGTCCTGTATTGCGGGTAGGGTTGCCGAAAACAAACCATAACGCGCCTTCTGTAGTCATCGCTCCATCGGCGTTTTCCCATATTATATCATCAATGGCGGAGGCTTCATCAAAGATCATCAGAGTGTTCTCGGCATGAAGCCCTGCAAAAGCCTCGGGGCAAACCTTGCTCCACGCTGCGGCGGATATAAATACATCAGGGTTGTCCTTCAGCGAGAAACGTTCCCTTGTCCATGTAAACCAGTGGGCGTTAAAGAGACGTTTGTGCCAAACGGCTAGCTCACGCCAAGTTTTGCCTACCAGCTGGCTGCGGGTGTTAGCGGTGATAACCCCTGCCAGATTAGGTTTACAAGAGATCGCCCAGAGAGCAAGCCATGCCGAAAGGGCGGACTTACCCACCCCATGCCCGCTGGCGACTGCATATTGAAGAGCGCCTGTGCGGTTAGGGTCATTTAAGCGGTCGCGCACGGAAGCTAAGAGCTCCCTCTGCCACCTATCAGGAGCGCCGCCTTTTGCCTGCTTCCAGTCTATAATATCTTCTACAAATTTTAGAGGATCGTTTCGGCAGCTTACTAGGCGGCGCATCAAAAGCTCGTCATCCACCTTATCTATAACAGCTTTTTTAGAGTTCATATAACGATCTTCGCCTAAAATTATAAAAAAAGCGGGTTGTTTTTTAAAGAAGTTAGATATATCAGCGGGTTAAACGCCAAAAAATCTATCTTTATCAAGTTAATATTTGACTTAATCGGACATTTATGTAGTATAAGAGCTAGAGAGGACTTTTTGGGAGGATATTTCTATGAGAGCTTTTACACTTTTTTTGCTCCTTTCGGCTTTTATCTACATCGGCTGCGATTCTAACATCTATGAAAAAACTATAGCCGATGATGACGGAGATGCTGCACAGGCAGAGCAGTTAGAGCTCTATCTTGACGATAAGAATTATACAAAGATAATATCCATCCTTGAAGGCGGGGATTATAACAGTTACACCGATAGGGAAAAATATCTTCTGCAGCTTGCATATTTAGGAAGTACAGGCTTTGATCTCTTGAGCAACCTTGAGGAGTTTTTAGGGGATGATAACGATAAAGAGCTCACAGACGTCTTCATAAAAAGTATAGCGGGTGCAAACAGCTTTGCTAATTCAGGCGTCATATCAGCAAAGCGGGCTGTTTATAAAAATATTGTAAAGATAGATGCAGACTACAACCAGAGCCGCGACAACGACATCTCCTTTGCAGCAGGGCTTACCGCCACTATAGATACAGTAATGCTTATCGGCAGCTTTGCAGACGACCTCTTAAATAATACTTCTCTCGGAGTCAACTTTGATCAAGTCAGCTTTAATGCAGATGATCCTAACTATATCGGCAAGGTGTTTGGCGAGATAGCGGGCAGCCCCACAGATGTTGCAGCGCTGAAAGGTATGATAGACGCCAAGCTAGGCGATATTATAGACAACACCGGCGCCCTTGAGAAAGTTATTACCCAGTTGGGCGGTTCAGGTGCAGCGAGCGACCTTAAAGACCTAGAAGAATTTTTAGACGAGATGAGGGATCCTACTTGCATCAAGACAGAGTATGATAGCTGCCTCACTAAAGATTCTATCTACAACTTCATCGACCTGAAGATAAAAAAATAGAGACGAGGATAATACATAAGATGAGAATAGCCACTATACTATTAGCGTTCCTCCTCTTTGCTGCAGTCAGCTTTGCAGCGAAGAAGGAGTATATAACTAGAGAATATCCGTGGACATTGCGCTCTGTTCGCGCCTTAGGGATGGGCAACGCCTTTTATGCCAAAAGCGATGACAAATACGCCCCCTTTTACAACCCTGCCGGTCTAAGCAGGATAACTAGGAGTTGGCGGCTGGACATCCTCCCTGTAACAGCGGAGATCAATAAAGATTTTAAGGAGCTCTATGAGGATGCCAAGAATGTTGATTTTGACGATAACACAGAGGTGGCGGATTTTCTTCAAGAGCACATCGGAGATAACGCTCATATGGCGTTCTCTTTTTACCCCAGCTACACTAGGAAGAACTTTACCGTAGGTCCGTTTGCTGCCTCTAGGGCAAATGTTCTGCCGAGAAACCCTGTGCTGCCTGAGGCCGGCATATCTGCCGTTGCAGATGTGGGGATTGCCGCGGGCTATGCCCACACCTTTTTTGAAGAATCCCTTGCTTTAGGGCTCGCCGCTAGGCTGCAGGGGCGCGGCAGCTTAAACAAATCTTACACTGCCGCTGATTTTGTGTCAGGCGAGGCGGAGGATGACCTTGACAATATGACCGCCGAAGACTACAGCGGCACAGCCTTTCTCTTTGACATTGGGGCAATATATAACTTCAACTCCCTCTTAAATGTTAATTTCAGCCCCCGCGTCGGCTTTGCAGTAAACAATATCGGGGTTAAGACCGGTTTTTACGGCGATGTAGATATAACTAAGCGCGGAAGTTCCGGCAACTCGCCCCTTCCCGCCTTTGCAACCCTCTCTTTTGGGGCGTCTCCCACCGTCTCTTTTCTAAGAACTGATATTATCTTAGATATTGTTGACGTCACCAAAAACTTTGAGGAAGATAGAGATTGGGGGAAACGGATAAATATTGGTGCAGAGCTGAATGCAGATCTCCCTGTGATTAGGCATCTGGACTTCCGCGTGGGCTTTCATCAAGGCTATCCAACTGTTGGTTTTGGAGTTAATCTCTATGTTGTAGAGCTTAATTACGCCTATTATACCGAAGAGTTAGGGGCGTATGCGGGGCAGAACCCCGACAGCCGCCATATTTTAGAGCTTACCATAGGGCTTTAAGCCTCTCCTATTAGATGATGGGTGTGCATCCCCCTGATCCCCTAGCGATAAGGGGGATGTTCGATGAAATATCTCCTAGGTATGATCTAATAAATCATCTCTTGAGCTTTGGACGGGATATAAGCTGGAGAAGGCGCGCTGTTCAAGCGCTAGGGGTGCAAGACGGCTATAGGGTGCTGGATCTCGCCTGCGGAACAGGGGATATGCTAAAAGCTATAAAAGCCGCCGCCCCTAACTGCACCGCATTTGGGGGCGACTTCAGCATAAATATGCTGCGCGCCGCCGCTAAAAAGGGGACGCCCGCCTATCTAGCAGCGTTGGATGCCTGCGCTCTCCCATTTGTTCAAGAGAGCTTTGATCTTATCACCTTCTCTTTCGGTTTTAGAAATATCCCTGATAAAGCTAGAGCTTTGCAAGAAACGTTTAGAGTTTTAAAGCCCGGCGGCGCGCTCGGCGTCTTAGAATTTTCAAAACCGAAAGGGAAGCTCTTTTCAGCGGTATATTGGTTCTATTTTAGATATATCTTTCCTGTCATAGGCGCTCTTATATCAGCAAATATGGGTGCATACGCCTATCTGCCTTCATCTGTAGCCGCCTTTCCTGATGATAAAGAGTATACGGCTATGGTAGAGGCGGCGGGGTTCTCCGTTGAGAGCTTTACCGCCTATGATCTAGGCGTCTGTTCTCTTCTTGCAGCAAAAAAACGGTGATCAAGTTTTTGACTTGCTAAAGCTAATAAAAAAATGTATTCATTATCTGTAAAGTTTAAGGAGGTTGTTTATATGCAGAGATTTATACCTTTTCTGATTGTTTTAGGGGTTATCCTCTTAGCGGGGTATGCAGTTTACTATTACGGCGGAGCATCTATCCAATATTTTGTGGGCAAGCAGCTTTATGATAGAGAAGACTATAAATCTGCCCTTACCTTTTTGGAAAAGGCGGCAGAAAATGGGAGCGCAGAAGCGCAATATTATTCTGCCGTTATCTATGACGAAGGCTTAGATGTAAAGAAAGATGCTGAAAAAGCAGAGAGGCTGTTCAAACAATCTGCTGAGCAAGGGTATGCGGATGCTCAATACGCTGTGGGGAGAATCTATGACGATGAGGAAGATTATGAATCTGCCCTGCTCTGGTATAAAAAAGCGGCGGATCAAGGGCATGCCGCAGCAAATAATGACCTTGGCTACCTGCACGATTACGCTTTAGGCACAGAAGAAGATGACGAACTCGCTGTAAAATACTACCTGATAGCCGCCAACGGCGGAGATTCTGTCGGGATGTATAATATGGGGATGATGTATGAAGAGGGCACAGGGGTAGATGAGGATCTCACTAAGGCGTTTGAATGGTTCTTAAAATCTGCTAAAGAGGGCGATAAAGACGCCCAATATAAAGTAGGATACTACTACTATAACGGCTTATACGACTATCCGGACGGCAGCAGGGATGTTAAGCGCGCCCTTGAATGGTATCTGAAGGCTGCTGAAGCAGACGATATTGATTCTCAGATTGCCGCCGCAAGAATTTACCAAGATAATGAGGATTTTAAGAAGGCATTCCTTTGGTATAAGAAAGCCGCCGAGCAGGAGAGCTCTGACGCTCAATACAATTTAGGGGTATTTTATTTAGAAGGGTTAGGGGTGGCTAAAAACGTTGATGAGGCGATAAAGTGGTTTGAAAAGGGGTTAGAGAACGACGATCTCGACTCAGCGATTGAACTCGGCAAGATATATGAAAACCGAAACGATTTCGTCAACGCCATCGATTATTACGGAGCCGCCGCACGCTATTATAACGATCCCTACGCTCAATATAGGTTAGGTTCTCTATTGGTGAGCGGAAAAGCTGGAAAAGCTAACCTTGTAGATGGGTGTTTCTGGATATATCTAGCAGCAGAGAGCGATGGCGAATACAGTATATCAGAGTGCAATAACCTATCCGTGCAACAGAAAGCTGCTGTTCAGCAGAAGGTGCAGGAGTGGTATAACGAATAAGAGTTATATCTAAAATGGAGAGTGAACCGCTCTTGCTTAGCGGCAATGAGGCTATCGCTTATGCAGCGCTTGACGCGGGGGTTAGTGTTGCAAGCTCTTACCCAGGCACCCCTTCTACCGAGATCACCGAGTGCATAGCCTCATTTAACGAGATATACACCGAGTGGGCTGTAAACGAAAAAACCGCCTTTGAAACAGCTATGGGGGCGAGTATGGCGGGGGTGCGGGCGTTTACCGCCATGAAGCATGTGGGGTTGAATGTTGCAAGCGATCCTCTCATGACCGCATCTTATACCGGAATAAACGGCGGCTTTGTGCTGGCGGTTGCTGATGATCCGCATATGTATTCTTCCCAAAATGAGCAAGACTCAAGGCATTACGCCCGCTTTGCAAAGCTGCCTATGCTTGAACCTACAGACAGCCAAGAGGCTTATCTATTCACTTTGAAAGCGTTTGAAATCTCTGAAAAGCACCTTACTCCTGTAATCATCCGCTCTGTAACCAGAGTTTCGCACACATACTCCCCTGTTGTGCGAAGTAAAAAGTTAGAGCGGAAAACCCCCTATTTTAAGAGAGAGCCCGCCCGTTTTGTTATGGCGCCCGCGAACGCTAGGGTGCAGCGCATATCTGTTGAAAAGCGCCTCTCAGAGCTAAGCGCGCTTAGTGCGGAGTATCTGGAATTTTATGATAGAGCTTCAGCAGAGCTCGTTATCTCAAGCGGGATCGCAGCAGCCTATGTTCAAGAAGCGCTCCCTAATGCATCGCTGTTAAAGTTAGGGATGGTATACCCGATCCCCTTTGAAAAGATCAGAGAGATAGCAAGCCGTTTCAGCAAGCTCTATCTTATTGAGGAGTTGGATCGCTTTTTAGAGAGAGAGCTTATGGCAGAGGGGATCCCCATTCAACCCCTGCCGAGAAATCTCTGCGGCGAGCTATCCCCTGCTGATCTGAAAGGATTAATAGCTGGGGGCGTTCCTGCTAAATATTCTCTAAAAGAGAAGCTCCCTCTCCGCCTGCCTAATATGTGCCCCGGTTGCTCCCACAGGGGTATCTTTTATGCACTCCACCGCTTGCGCCTTGCTGTTTTAGGGGATATAGGGTGCTACACATTGGCGTATATGCCCCCTCTATCCGCCCTTGACAGCTGCATCTGCATGGGTTCCAGCGTCTGTTTAGCGCATGGGGTGGACAAAGCCTCTAAAGAGCTCTCTCGAAAAGCTGCTGCGGTCATAGGGGATTCCACCTTTTTCCACACAGGGATAAATGGGCTTATCAATGCGGTGTATAATAAGAGCAGTGCAACAATTATTATTTTAGACAACCGCACAACAGGGATGACGGGGCATCAACCTAATCCCGCCTCAGGCTTTAGAATAAACGGCGAAAGCGCCCCTAAGATAGATTTTGAAGGGCTCGTCAGGGCGTTGGGGGTAAAGAGGGTGGTTAAGGTTGATCCTTTTGAACCTGATGAGTGCATAAAGGCGATTAGGCAAGAGACCGCCGCAGAAGAGTTAAGCGTTATTATTACCACCCGCCCCTGCATCTTTGCAGAAAGGGGGGTAATTAAGCCTCCCCTTGCAATAGCGAGCGGCAGCTGCAGCGGGTGTAAAGTCTGTATTCAGCTAAGCTGCCCTGCAATCAGTTGGGATGGCGTCAATAAAAAGGCGTCTATCGACGCTTTGCAGTGCACGGGTTGTTTTTTGTGCCAGAAGGTATGTAAATTCAACGCTATAGTGGGAGAGAGCGCATGAAGACAACTTCAATCCTTCTGGCAGGAGTGGGGGGGCAAGGGGTAGTAGCGGCAGGGGATGTGCTGGCAAAGGCTCTGCTCTATTCGGCTTTTGACGTAAAAAAGAGCGAGATTCACGGGATGGCTCAGCGGGGCGGGAGCGTATTCTCCCATGTGCGTTTCGGCGGGAAAGTCCACTCACCTGTTATCCCCGAAGGCTGTGCAGATTTTATAGTATCCTTTGAAAAGATGGAGTTCTTGCGATATCTGCAATACGCCAATGAAACAACGATCCTCTTATTAAGCAGCACTCGAATATTCCCACTTTCAGTGAATATGGGGGAAGACAGCTACCCCGAAGAAGTTGTTGAAAAATATAAAAGCTCTTTTGCAAGCTGTATACAGCTGGATGCTGAAGCTATTGCAACAGAGTTTGGCAATAGAAAGTTGGCGGGGACAGTTCTTTTGGCTAGATTGTCAGAGTTTCTCCCTATAACTTTTGAGGCTTGGCAAAAAGCTGTAACCTCTGCTTTTCACGCCGATATTGCAGAGTTAAATTTGGCGGTTTTTAACAAGATAGGAAAATTTCATGAAGATAACAAAGGCGTGTGATTACGCTATACGTGCACTTATAGAACTCTCTAGGGCAGAGGAAGGGAGGGTTTTTCTCCGTCATGAATTGGCGGAGATTACCAATGCGCCCAACTGTTTTTTAGGGAAGATCTTGCAGAATCTAGCGCACTGCGGAATATTGCTGTCTGTAAGGGGGAGAAACGGCGGCTTCCGACTGGGGAGACTCCCATCCCAGATAACAATTTATGACATCGCAATAGCGGTGGAAGGAAAGATTGCAGTTGCAGACTGCCTTGTAGATACTGCGGTCTGTGCAGATATAGACAGCTGCAAGATCCGCTCTGTCTGGAATGACCTTCAAGCTGCTGTAACAGAAAAGCTGAAAGGGATAAGCATAGAGGATCTGAAATAAAGGGCAGCCGCCGCTTTGAAAATATCCCCTCTCCCCTTGCACTTTGGACGCTGCAGCGAGCATAAAAAAAATAATAAACCGCTTGATAAATCTCTTGACTAAAAACGGTTTATTAGATATTTGTGTTGTGCAAGTGTAATTAGAAGCGAATTGTAGTTTTTCGTTCTTAAAAGCAGAGAGTAATTTTTGCCCAGGTAGCTCAGTCGGCAGAGCAATGGACTGAAAATCCATGTGTCGATGGTTCGATTCCGTCCCTGGGCACTTCTAACACGAATATATGTTAGCACTTCCCTAAAAAGCCCTTGTTTTAAGGGCTTTTCGCCTTTTCGCTGATCTCAAAACTTTTTTATCCCATAACACTCTTTAATCTCATCCTGCGAAATATTAAAATTTATACTTTTATATTTAAGAGCAACTTTCTCAAATATAGTTTCAATTATTTCATTTTTTACTTCATCTGTTCCATAATGAAAAGCTTTATGGCATGTGGGACAAAGCGAAACAATATTTTCGATGCAGTCAATATTTATGTTAAATTTATCCCACATGTTCTTTTGAAAAACAATCGGTACTAAGTGATGCGACTGCATATACATTTTTTTTGTCCTTTTAGATATAAAGGTTTTGTGTTTATAGAATCGACTTTATCTTGATAATCATTATCAGAGCAGCTCTTATGCTTAATTAATGACTGCTTTATAGGTATTATCTTGGGTTATTCATTGTTTGAATACCTTTTACGTTTTCCATAACAAACACTTTTGGGCGAACGCGACTTACAATATTAAAATAGTGTCTAAATAGGTAGTTGCGCTGATCGTCAATAAAATTTTGCCTTATCCTTGCTCCTGCCATACTGAAACCTTGACAAGGGGGACCGCCAATAATCACATCAACTGAATTGGGTTGAAAGATACTGTTATTGATATTTTGTATATCATCAACAATTAAAGTAGTTGAGGGGTGATTTAAAGCATATGTCCTTGCTATAGTTTTATCAAATTCAACAGCATGTGTAATTTTAAACTCTGCTTTCACAAAACCTGTTGAAAATCCACCGCAACCAGCAAAAAGATCGATCGCTTTCATTTAACCTTCTGCCCCTAAACCCTCTCTATATTTTTTTGCAAACGTCTTAATATAGTTAAGTTCCTCTGATATTAATCCATAATGCTCCGATAAGCAATCATCTATTTTATCAATCAACGTTCTGCAAAGTTTATGTTTATATTCAAAATCTGTTTGTTTAGTGTTTATCGCTGTTTTTGTGCGTTCAAGCTCTCTTTCAAGTTCTATTGCTAATTGAGCCAAATTTGCGGAGTTTAACACTGATTTCGGCACAGAAAAACCATCTAACTCTTTTTGTGTTATATGCCAACAGTCTGATATTAAAATCCAGTGCAACCAAAAGAGTGAAGAGTTCAACAATGCCAATATCTGCCATTTAATATTCCTGCCAAAAGAGTAACCCTTAAATTCCTTTGAATTAAATGGAAAAGAGAACGCCTTAATCCAAAAACAGGCTCTCATGTTTAAGTATATGTTAGCTTTCCCATCGGTTATATAAGACGACAAGCCATCTATACCTTCCGTGTGGAGTTTGCTATATATCTTTATCTCCAATTCTGAAGAGAGCTTTGGATAAAATGCAGCAGTATAATTATTTTCAGTTAGAGTCAACTTATCAAACAAGCCTTTCCGCTCATTTTTATACCAATAGGTATAGTTTGAGGTATAAACCTTATGGTTGCCCTCTGCTTTGTGCGCTATGATAATCGATAGCTTTTGGTGAACCCCGGCAAACAGGCAGGATGGGCGGTCTGCAAAGTTAAATATCTTTTGGCTTGTTGTGTGTTCTTCAATATACGTCCTAATTGTGCCCATACGTTGTGTGGAAATATAAGAAATTGGTATAATAAAGCCTATCGCCCCGTTTTCGTTAAGCAGATCAATGCTGTTTTGCAAGACGTTGGCATAAATATTGCCGTATCTGATATTTGGTGCAACCGGAGATTTGTTATCTTCAATATAAGGCGGATTGCCGACTATTAGATCAAAGCATTTTAATATTTTGACTGGAGTTATGTTGATAAAGTCATGGTTTGTAAAGTTTTTGTTGAGTATTTTCACAGCATTTGTATAGTTTTTGAAACCGATATACTTTATAACTTCAAAAAATAAACGCACCTTACAAATTTCTATGGCGGAAATATCTATATCATTGCCGTATAAAGTTGACAATATATCCAGATAGCTTTTTTCAGTAGGCGCATCTGTAAAAGTCTGAAGGTGGTTTGCTTTTATCTGAAACGCCCGTAACAAGAACTCTCCAGAGCCTACTGTTGGATCAAGAACACTCTGTTCAAGAAATTTATTCAGAGGGGCAATATCCTCAAACTTTGAAGTGGATGAGTAAACAGAAGCGCTATTTTGTGAAATAACATTTGCAATAATAAAATCCACAACATCGTTAGGCGTGTTATAAATACCATTGATTTTGCGGATAGCCTGTTTTTCGTTCAGCGAGTGAAGTATTGAATGAAATTGTTGTTCAGATAGGCTAGCATCTATTAATCCCTCAATTACCTCTTTATCAAAGCGGTATTTCTCAAAACTGCCGTTAAGCATATTATGAAGAGCCTTGAAAATCTCGTCAATACGCAAAGTGCGTTCATCTGCGGCAGGAAATTCAGATATATGCCTATATATGATCTCATGTAGAACATCCGCAATCTTTTGGGCTGCACTCTGCGTGCTCGAACACCCTATTTTCATATACTTATTTCCCTGTTTTACTATGAAACCACTTTAGCAATAAAAGATAAAATTGCAAGAACTAGCTGGAAGTAAAGCGCCAATTTTTATAGATAAGGATTTATTATACTGCGACTTGTATTTACAAACTTTGAGTTTCTAGTTTGACAATATATTATTTGTGTGATATTCAAAATCGGGGAAGTTAATGATAAGCGGTCCTTCCAAAAGCTGAAGGACTTTTTTTATGGCAGATAATAAATTATGGGGGGTATTATAGATGGATAATGATATAGCTTTTTTTAAGGGGGATAGTTTCCCTATCGAAATGCACAAGGTGAGGATAGTTCAGAAACTAACTCTAATTCCAGTGGAAGAACGTCTTAAAGCGGCTAGAGCGGCAGGGTTCAACACCTTCCTCCTAAAAAACAGCGATGTCTTTTTAGATATGCTCACTGACAGCGGGGTAAACGCCATGAGCGACAGACAGCTTGCTGCAATGATGACCGCCGATGACAGTTATGCAGGGTCTATGAGCTTTGACCGCCTGAAAAGCGCTGCAACCAATATTTTTAACAAACAGTATGTACTCCCCGTCCACCAGGGGCGCGCCGCTGAAAATATATTAGCAGAAGCGTTCGTGAAGGCGGGCAATATTATCCCTATGAACTACCACTTTACCACCACAAAGGCGCATATAGGTTTACGGGGCGGAAAGGTTTTAGAGTTATATAACAAAAGCGCCATCCAATTGCAGAGCGAAGAGATGTTTAAGGGGAATATAGATATAGCCCGCCTTGAAAACGTGCTTAAAGCTGAAGCGGGGAATATCCCATTTGTGCGTATAGAAGCGGGCACAAACCTTATCGGCGGGCAGCCGTGGTCGCTTTGCAATTTAAGGGAGGCGGGCAAGGTGTGTAGAGCTGCAAAGATCCCTCTTGTGCTGGATGCTTCCCTACTCGCCGACAACCTATACTTTATAAAAACTCGTGAACTTGCTGAAAAAGATAGAACTATTGCCGATATTATAAAAGATATATCAAAAGAGGCGGATATTATCTACTTTTCCGCTCGTAAACTCGGATGTGCTAGAGGGGGGCTGATTTTAACTGATGATCCGCGGGTGAATGAGATATTTATGGGGTTAGTGCCGCTATACGAAGGTTTTCTTACCTACGGCGGCATGTCTGTAAGGGAGATTGAGGCGATCGCTGTAGGTTTAGAGGAAACGTTGGATTTTGATATGATAAGGCACGGTCCTGAATTTATCAACTTCATGGTAGGAGAGCTTGTTAAACGAGGTGTTCCCGTTGTTACTCCTGCAGGAGGGCTTGGCTGCCACTTAGATGCTAAAAAATTCATTCCCCATGTTCCGCCTGAAGAGTTTATAGCAGGCTCTCTAGGTGCGGCAGTCTTCATTGCGGGCGGTATACGCGGGATGGAGAGGGGCACCCTCTCTGAAGAGAGGAATCCGGATGGGAGCGAACATATATGCGATGTGGAGATGTTAAGGCTCGCCCTACCGAGGAGAGTTTTTACCATGTCGCAGATAAAATATACAGTTGACAGGCTAGAATGGCTTTATGCAAACCGCGATATAGTGGGGGGCTTAAAATGGGTTTATGAACCGAAGATGCTAAGGTTCTTCAACGGACGCCTTGATTCCGTCTCAGACTGGCCTGAAAAACTCGCTCAAAAGTTTAGAAAAGATTTCGGAGAGAGTTTGTAAACCTGCTTAAATTCCTTTTGAGCTTTCTCTTTTGCGCAAGCGCAAAAGAGAAAGTTTTTCAGTAAAAGGTTAATTTTTAAGGCTACTCTTTATTGAAGGCGATAAATCTGCTGCCGGAGTTTGTGAGTATCTTTAAGCTGACGCTGCTTCCTGATTTCAATGCAGAGTAGCTTTCTTGAAATTGTTTTGCACTTTTTATATCTGTGCGGTTCATCCAGACTATAACATCTCCCGAAGAGAGCCCCGCTTTTTCAGGTGCAGAGCCGCCCACAACGTTTGTTACCAATGCCCCGCCTGATATATCAAGCCTGCTTAATTCTTGAGCTGAAAGTTCGCGCACCTTTATCGGAGCAGCATCAGAGCCTTTACTTGAAGAGGAGAGATCGCCGTCGTCCGTCTTGCGTTCTCCAAGTTTCGCTGTGACAGTAATATTTTTCCCATCTCTAACAATGGTGAGCTTTATATTATCGCCAGGCTTCTTGCCGCCGACATATTGTGTGAGAGACCTAGAATCAACTATATTAGTGTTATCAGCTTTTTTGATGACATCACCCGACTTAACCCCCGCTATGTCGGCAGGATCGCCTTTTATAACATCTGCTACAAGAGCGCCTTCCGTATCAGGCAGACCGAACGATTTTGCCAAATTTTCATCTATATTTTGCAGGGTTATCCCCAACCAACCTCTCCTTACTCGTCCATCCATAAGCTGCGGGAGGAGATTTTTCAGCACATTGGAGGGAACAGCAAAACCAAGCCCTTGACTATTGGCGACAATCATAGTATTGACGCCTATTACCTCTCCATTCATATTAATAAGAGGCCCTCCCGAGTTGCCCTGATTTATAGATGCATCCGTCTGTATAAAACTATCATACGGTCCAGCCCCTAAATTGCGCCCCTTTGCTGAGATTATCCCTGCGGTGACTGTCCACTCCAACCCTTGCGGACTCCCTATAGCCACAGCCCACTCGCCTATCTCAATTTTATCAGAATCCCCTAACTTTAGAGCGGTAAGTTTTGCACCTTTTGGATCAATCCTTAAAAGCGCAAGGTCTGTAAGGGAATCACGCCCTACAAGAGTTGCTTCAAACTCTTTGTTATCCACAGTTTTAACAGTTATCTTGTCCGCATTGGTGATAACATGGTTATTGGTAATGATTAAACCTTTATTGTCTATTATAAAACCTGTGCCTAGACCGTCAAATTTATACTGCCTCTCATTTGGGCTGCCAAAGAATCTACGGAACAGTTCATCATCCATAAAAGGGCGGTTTGACTCTGTTTTTGTGCCTGTAACCACCACATGGACAACCCCGTTTCTCGTGGATTTCACCACATCAACAAAGTTGTCAGGGGCTGCATTTGCAGCGGGTGCAAATAGAACAAAAAATAGCAGAAACGCCGTTATACATCCAAGTGGAGCTAGGACGGTTTGTTTCATATAGAACCTCCAAAATTACTTATCTTCATTATTTATTAGAGTGTAAAATTCTTTATCATTTTTATCAAGTTTTGAAACGACATCTTCCATAAAGGCAAAAGGAACGCTTCCTACCACCGTATAGCTGGAATTATCAGTGGTTACGTTATAAATATAATTGCCGTAGACCACTAATTTTTCTGCATATCCCCTCTGTTTAGCGGGAGGGGAGCGAAAAACAGAGAAACGGCTCAAACCGTCTGTAAAGAGGAGGCGTTCCATATCTCCGTCTTTCTTCTCTCTGTGAATATTTACAAACCCGAAATAACCGCCTTTTAATACCCGCTCTTTCGGTCTTTTTTCAGATTTTGGGTTATAAGGGTGAGCCCCGCCGAGATCCAGCCCTCTAAAGAGGAGTTTGTTTTCCTGATCATATATTTCAAGTTTCAGTAAATCCGAGGTGGCGGCGTTCACCCAGAAGAGATGCCGGAAACGATCCTTGCTTAACGGCTTATAATCGTATTGTATAATCTCATCGCCCTGCCATATTATCCCCTTAAGTGTGCTCAATTGGTAAAATTGATTTCGAATAAATTCAGGAGCAAACCTCTTGTGCATAATATGCTTAGCTATCTCTTGCGCCCTTATATCTTTAATATCCAGGGGCGCCGCCTTGCAGGTGCAGTAATCTATATAACCGCTCTCATCTGCAATCTTATAAAGCTCCTCCGCAGCCGCAGTCCATGAGATAAGAAAGATCAAAAAGAGAGCAGAGAGATATTTCATCTGTTAAGGCTTACCGTAGAGATGCGCCTATCAGGGATCTCAATATAATCTTGAACATTCTGGGCAACTTCACCGTTCATTTCAGCTTCTTCGTTCACATGGGTGTAAATATAGCCGGTATATGGGCTGGAAATAGAAAGAGCTGCATTTTTACGATCATTATACGTATAAAAGATAGTAACAAGCATAGCTAAAAGTATAACAGCAACGGCAGAAAGACGTGAAGCCCGCGAGAACGATCTGTAGTGGACCGGCTCAACAGAGAGAGTTTTTATCTTCTGCATAACCGCAGAGGAGAGGTGGATGTCTCCAAAGCTATCCATACTATGTTCGCTCTGAACCATATTTTTCATCTTGTATTGAACAACAAGCTCCCTTTTGCACTTTTCGCAAACTTCAAGGTGTTTTTGCAACGCCAACTGTTCAAGCGGCGATGCTTCAGAATCTACAAAAGCAGATATAATTTCCGTATATTTTTCACATTTCATAACTATTCCACCCTACCGACATCATCGGCAAGCCCTTGCTTTAAGAGGCGGTCTTTTAATATCTGGCGTGCGTTGAATAGACGTGAGCGCACCGTCCCTACAGGAATTTTCAACATTTCTGAAATATCCTCATAACTTAGTTCATCAACCTCTCTG
>JAISNW010000244.1 GCA_031276055.1 Deferribacteraceae bacterium
TACGGCTATCTCCTCCACCTCGTCATAGTCTATCCGTTCATCCTTTGGGGAAACTCCGTAGGAGATAACATTGAAGAAACGTCCTGAAAAGTTGACGGGCGCACCGTGCGTGAGGTGCCCGCCATGGGCGAGGTTCATTCCTAATATGGTGTCTCCTGGTTCCAGCAGAGAAAAATAAGCGGCGCAATTCGCCTGTGAACCTGAATGAGGTTGAACATTGGCAAACTCCGCTCCGAACAGCTTTTTAACCCGCTCTATAGCGAGGCTTTCCACAATATCTGCAAATTCACACCCGCCATAGTAGCGTTTAGCAGGATAGCCTTCAGCGTATTTATTGGTAAAAACCGATCCTGCCGCCTCAAGGACAGCTTTTGAAACAAAGTTTTCGCTGGCTATCAACTCTATATGCTCTTCCTGCCGAACCCCTTCAGAGTTGAGGGCATTATAAATTTCAATATCTGAATTTTTCACCTGTTCATACATAGCTTTAATCCTCCTTGCTGACTCTATAGTAAACGTTCTATCTTATTAAGCCGTTCAATATGCCGCCCGCCCTCAAAGCCCGTTGAAAGCCAAACATTTAAGATGCCGAGGGCAGTTTCAACGCCCAAAACGCGTCCGCCTAAAACTAGAACATTGGCGTCATTATGCTGACGAGACATCCGAGCGGTGTATTCATCATGGCAGAGAGCGGCGCGAATCCCTTTATAACGGTTTGCTGTTATACTCATCCCGATCCCTGTGCCGCAGATAAGCACCCCCATCTTAGAGTCTCCGCTTAATATCGCTTCTGCAAGCAGCTTTGCTTGATCAGGGTAATCCGCCCGTTCACTGCTAAAAACGCCCAGATCAACGCTAGTGCGCCCAAGCCGCATAAGCTCTTCTAAAATAAGAGACTTTAAGGTGAATCCTCCATGGTCGGAGGCGATGGCGATAGGCAGATTTTCTAATATAGGCAACCTTTCTGATTGGACAGTCTGCATAAAATGATCTGTAACACCAAATAATAGCGATGTCAATAAAACATTTCTGCCTCTACTGTATCATGCGCAGGGCGCGTGGATATATAATGAGGAATTTGACGATAATTTTAGTTATAGGTTGATTATTTGTTTTCAAACGGTTATAAAATTAGGATAGTTTCAAAACTAACCGTATGAGAGAGCGCTATGAAGTTAGAATTTATACAACGGCAAACCCTTAAAGATAAACCGACCGATGAAAGCAAACTAGGTTTTGGGCGGATATTCACCGACTATATGCTTTTAATGAAACGAAACGCGGAGAAGGGGTGGCATTACGCCGCTATAGAGCCCTATGGGGAACTCTCCCTCTCGCCTGCGGCTCTTGTTCTCCACTACGCCCAGGAGGTTTTTGAAGGGTTAAAAGCATATCGTTCTCCTGACGGGCGCACCCTCCTATTTCGCCCGTGGGATAATATAAAACGACTGGTTCTTTCAGCGGAGCGTATGAGTATGCGCCCGTTTGATGCAGAATTCCTCTTAGAAGCCCTCTATGAACTGATTAGAATAGAGAGAGATTGGATTCCGAAAGCTCAAGGAACATCGCTTTATATACGTCCTGCTTACATTGGGATAGACCCATATGTTGGGATCGCCTCCGCTGAAGATTACTATCTATACATTATCCTTTCGCCTGTAGGGGCGTATTATGCTAAAGGGCTCGCACCTGTGGATATATATGTGCAGACAGAATATGTCCGCTCCGTAAAAGGGGGGACAGGCAGCCATAAGACGGGGGCAAACTATGCCATCAGCCTTAAAGCAAGCGAACTTGCCCATAAAAACGGTTTTAGCCAAGTGTTATGGTTAGATGGGCGGGAAAATAGGTATATAGAAGAAGTGGGGAGCATGAATATCTTCTTTAAGATAGATGGAGAACTCATCACCCCGCCGTTAGGCGGAACTATCCTTGCAGGGATCACAAGAGATTCTATTATTGCCATAGCTAAAGATATGGGGGTAAAAGTATCTGAAAGGCAGATAAGCATTGATGAGCTGTATGACGCCTATAAGAGAGGGAGTCTTGAGGAAGCCTTCGGCAGCGGCACCGCCTGCGTTGTAAGCCCGGTTGGCAAGTTCGTTTGGGGAGACAAAGAGATTATCCCCGGAGGCTCTGGAATGGGAGAACTCACAAAAAGGTTTTACGATACTCTGACAGGAATACAGCTAGGAATAATTGAAGACAAGTTCGGTTGGGTTAAACAGATAGACTAGCTGTTCATAAATTAATACTTTCCGCTTGTTATATGGGATTGGCGCATTACCTCTTGATCTGAAAGGTTAGAGAGCATCTCTACGGTGCTTGCCATCTTTTGAAAGTCAACATTGCGCTTTCTTTTTCTCTCCTCGGCCAGCTTTGCCATATTTTCGCGGCGTTTGAGCTCTAGCTTATAATCAGCAAACTGTTTCTTCTTCTTTTGCAGATCCTCGTATTGGCGCAACTTTTGGGATTGGTCTTTTAACTTTGACATTGTAGAAAAGTAGCAGTATAACCCCAGTACAATAAAAACAAAGTCTATCTTGCTCATAATCAAGGCAGCCCCTCTAGTGCAACTATACACCATATTTCTAATATCGGCAAGAGCTGCGAATAACTTTAACCAAATCAAACCAAATATATGATGCATCCTAAAAAAATCATTAAAATATCAATGCTTCTAAATGTTCTTCCCCCGCATCTATGCCAAGTTCATCTGAATACTTTCCATGCCAAACCAATAAGCCGTTTTTAAGGCGTTCTATATTATGGTCATTTTTGTAAATAGCGTAATCGAACAGATGCACTGAATATAACTGTAAATCTTGAAAATCTTTTCTGGAAAGGAACTTTTTATCTTTAACCCTATCATAAAGTTTTTCAGCGTCTTTGATAATAAATACAGCGGTTGAGGTCTCATTAATAAGCCTATAATTGCTGTCGACTGTATCAAAACTTCCATCCTTCCTTAACTGAGTTATATCTTCCTTTTTAGTGTATAAATATACAACCTCAGAGTAATACCTTTCAAAAAATGCTGTGGAAAAGATATCCCCAAGGTTATATTTCAAAAGATCGCGGGTATGCACCGCCTGTGCTCTATAGGTTCTACCAGGATAGATATTCTCTCCCTCAGGAACAAATATCCAGACATTGCCGCCCGCCCGCTTCCCTTCACGGTTGCACCTGCCTGCGGATTGAATAATAGCATCAAGAGGGGCAAGCTGCCTAAACAGTTCGTTAAAATCAATATCAACCCCTGCTTCAATAAGTTGGGTTGATGAAACTATTATCCTTCTATTATCGGTTAAGTCTTGCTTAATTCTATTAATCACTTCTAAGCGATGCTTAGGATACATATCATTGGTGAGAGAGTAAACCTTATCCCAACACTC
The DNA here is from genome assembly GCA_031276055.1 of Deferribacteraceae bacterium. Lineage (GTDB taxonomy): Bacteria > Chrysiogenota > Deferribacteres > Deferribacterales > JAISNW01 > JAISNW01. The sequence goes on from JAISNW010000244.1 coordinate 3,396, forward strand.
TTTTTCAATATGTTTATAAAATGATCGGGCGAGCTTTCTTGTGTTAAAGACTGTTAAAACACTCC
>JAISNW010000075.1 GCA_031276055.1 Deferribacteraceae bacterium
TTTATACCTCTTAGTTCTAGTTCCAGTGGCAAACCTTATACTCTTAATCCTTCTGCTTGCTAAAAAAGGAACGGATGGTTCGAACCAGTTCGGTGAAGATCCTCTTAGATAACTGCTTGAAGGGGGATTCCAGAGAGGAATTCCCCTTTCTTCCGTCATTTCAATAACTTGCACTGTTATAACCTTAATATTTAGGAGGCGGGGATGAACCACGCTGATATTATGGAGATCTTGTTAAAAGGTGCAGATGCTGAAAAGGGCAGCGCTAGATTGCGGTATTTTAGGGCAGATAAGCAGAGTGTAAAATTTCTCGGCTTTACCGCCCCAGAGATCAACGCTTTTGCAAAAAGATATTCTAAAGAGCTATCCTTTGCAGATTTAGAAGAACTGCTCAAATCTGAATGGCACGAGCCGCGTTCTTTAGCGATTAGAATTATGAAACTGATAATTGCAAAAAAGGATGGGGCAAAACAGTTAGAAAATATATACGTTATATTCACCCGCAATGTGGAATATATTGACAACTGGGCTCTGGTCGATGAATCTGCTCCCTACATTCCAGGTCGTTTTTGGCGTGAAAGCGGCGATTACAGCAAATTTTGGGAATATGCCGACTCTAAAGAGCTCTTTAAGCAGCGTATAGCGATAGTTTCACTCTTTTACAATATTCGAAATTACAGAGAAACTGACATGACATTTAAGATTGCGGAGCGTTTCCTCAAGCATAAGCACGATCTAATACATAAAGCTGTCGGGTGGAGTCTGCGTGAGGCGGGCAAAGTTGACGAAAGCGCCCTCCTCTTATTTCTTGACAGATACGCACCCGCCATGCCGAGAACGATGCTCCGTTACGCCCTAGAAAAGCTGGATGCGGACAAGAAAAAACACTATATGACCGTTTAAGAGATGGCTGATAAAGATCGCCTTAGGCGGCTGCTCATCATTCTGATATTCATTTCAGCCCTCTTCACATCTATGGCGCTATACACCGTTTCGGCAATCTTTACAGTAGCCCGCTTTAATATTGCAGAGCTTAAAAGCAATAATCTAATCCTTAAAAGTGCAAAAAACCTTATTCAAAATATACTCACCCCCTTTTCAGACGCCCTCCGCCGCTTCGGAGAGAGTGGGCTTATCCGCTCTGGGGGCGCTTTAGATTACAACAATATGCTTGATAGGCTAATTGAAGAGTTTCTTGCTGCTGATATAGAGGGCTTTATATGGCTTGACAGAGAGGGTATCCCCCTATTTACAGGCGCTAAAATAATTGAACCGCCTTATCTTTCACAGATGCCTGACGAGCGCTTTCAAGATATATTCACCTATCCTTTATTAACAGATATGGATAAGGGGAGTTCGAGCGGTTTTGTTAGAGTTGGAGGGGAGATTATGCTTGCAGGCGCCATCCCTCTCTTTGAAGATGGCGAAAAATCTCTTTCGGGGCGGCTAATAGCTGTTGCGCCCCTCCCTATTGGGTTCAAAGAGGCGGCGGAAAAGGTTCTGGAAACGGAGCTCTTTTATACAGATGTTGCTGAAACTGTCTCTGAACAGAGCAGGATTGCAGCGGGGAGAGACGGTTTTGCAACAGTGCACGATATTGATACTCTACAGCTTTCAATTATCTTAAACGACCTTAATAATAAAGCAGCCTTTATTGTTTATGGTTTTATCGCTAGGCAGACAGGGCGCGCCGCTATAGATATGCTGATATTCCATCTTATCGCCTTCTTTTTCGCATTAATTATATTTCTCTTTCTTGCAAACGCCGTCATCTATAGGATGGTTCAACTCCCTCTGGAACAGTTTGCCAATGCTGCTGAAAAATTGGCAATGGACGGAACTTTGATAGGAGGGGGGTATAGAGGAATCTTTGCAATATTGGCGGCTAAAATTAATCTCTTAGGGGCGAAAAACCGCAAAATTGCAAAGATCCCCTCTGTTATGCCGGAGCAAGTTGAACAAGTTGAGCCTACAGCGGTTATAGCGCCTTTTGATCTCAACAGAGTTATCTCAAAGATTATGAGAAAGAATACCGCTTTTGCAGAAAAAAATAGGATACTGCTCTACATGGACTATCCCGTCGCTGTCCCATCCTTATTTTTAGGGATCCCCGATAAAACGGAGGAGGCGGTCGATCTCCTAGCCTCGCTCTTGCTGCAGCTGCCTAAAGAACCTTTCGGCGTGCACCCCCTTATTGCTGCAGTGGAGCGCTCTGCGGATACTCTTATCATCGCCTTTCAACTGCCTGTTAAAATCACCGAGCAGGGCATTAACCTTATAGATAAAACTATGAACTCTGCAACAAAAGTGTTAGGCGGCAGCTTGCTTTATGATGAATCGCTTATAAGATTATCCTTCCCCTTAAAAGCAGTGGAGGCTGCGCCGAGCGATTATATTAAAAATGTGCGAGCCCTAGTTGTTTCCCAAACCCCTTTCAGACAGATCCTTAAAAGAAAGTTGGAGGCTTGGGGGGCTGAAGTTTTCCCCTTTGCGTATTGCACAGATATAGAGCCTGCCTTATTAAACGATTCAGGCTTTGATATAGCCTTCATCGAGGCGGAAAATATGCCCGCTCTAGCTGATTTTATAAAAACGCTTAAAGCAGCTGCGAACGCTCCGGAGTGCATATTAATGAAACGAGGGGCTCTGCCCGATGAGCTAAAAGAGTTGTCGCCAGTGGTTTACTCTGTAAACGCTGCAAACAGTGAGATAAAAAAGCTGCTATTCAGGCATCAGAAGTTTAGCTAAGCGCCCTTGCCTAGATAGCTCTCTTTCAGCTCAGGCGAGTTTTGGAGGGTTTCAGAATCGCCTGAAAAGGCAATCTTCCCCACATCAAGAACATAACCGCGTTTAGAGAGTTTTAATGCCGCTTTAGCATTCTGTTCCACTATAAGTATAGATAAT
>JAISNW010000091.1 GCA_031276055.1 Deferribacteraceae bacterium
GAAAAGGCAGCCTTAATTACCAAAAATATTCCCCATGACCTTTTAAGCGATCCGTTATGGGCGGAGGAGAACCTCTCAATAGCAGGCAGTTCTCTTATGGGGCACCTTAGATACAGCACTACAGGGAAGAACGGCGCAATGTATCTGCACCCGTTTTTACGCCGCAGCAACTGGCGCAGCCGCAACCTTCTCCTCTGTGGAAATTTTAACCTTACAAATGTTCAGGAGATGTTTGAATATATGGTTGCTGAAGGGCAGCACCCGCGCCTTAATGCAGATACATATCTTATGCTTGAAACACTAGGCAGTAAACTTGACCGCCATATTCAAGGGCTTTATGATAAGCTGTCAGGCAACGCCGTCGGCGAAGAGCTAAACTCCCTTATCGCTGAACAGACTGATTTTGTATGGGTGCTCAAAAACTCCAGCATGAAGTGGGACGGCGGGTATGTGGTGTGCGGTTTTACGGGGGATGGGGCCGGCTTTGCTATGCGGGATCCGTGGGGGATACGCACCGCTTTTTACTATGCAGATGAAGAGGTGTTAGTCGTCGCATCTGAACGCCCTGTTATTCAAACAACTTTTAACTTAGATGCCGAAGAGATATCAGAGTTGCCGCCGGGAGAAGCGTTGATTATAAATGGGAAAAATGAAGTCCGCACCGCACAGATCCGTCTACCCGCAGAAAAGATTACCCCGTGCTCATTTGAGAGGATATATTTTTCCAGAGGTTCAGACCGCGACATATATAAAGAACGTAAACAGTTAGGGCGGCAGTTGGTGCCGCATATCTTAAAAACCATAGATGAAGATATGCAAAACACCGTATTCTCGTTTATACCCAATACAGCAGAGATGGCATTTTTCGGCATGATGGAAGGCTTTGAAGAATATTTGCGCGAGAAGCAGAAGGTGCTTGTTGCAAATATAGCTTCCAATCTTGATATAGACAGCATCCTCTCTATGAAGGTTAGACAGGAAAAAGTTGCAATAAAAGATATAAAGCTAAGAACTTTTATCTCTGAAGATGCAGGCAGAGATGATCTTGCAGCCCATGTATACGATGTCACCTATGGTTCAATCATAAGAGGGAAGGACAAACTAGTTGTTATTGATGACAGCATTGTGCGCGGCACCACCTTAAAACAGAGCATTATAAAGATATTAGACAGGTTGGGTCCCACTAAGATTGTTATCGTTTCATCCTCTCCGCAGATACGTTATCCTGACTGTTACGGAATAGATATGAGCAGTATGCAGGAATTTGTTGCATTTCGCGCGGCGATAGCCCTTTTGCATGAGAGGGGGTTGTCTACCCTAATAGACGAGGTTTATGAAAAGTGCGTGCAGCAGGAAGCGTTTCCAAAGGAGCAGATTTCAAACTTCGTAGCGGAAATTTATAAACCGTTCACTACCGATGAAATTTCGCGCAAGATAGCACAACTTTTGACGCCTGAAGGGGTAAATGCAGAGATAGATATAGTTTACCAGAGCATCGAAGGGCTGCACGCGGCTTGCCCTAATCATAAAGGGGATTGGTATTTTACTGGAATATACCCGACCCCCGGCGGAAGAATGTTTGTAAATCACGCTTTTATAGACTATTACCGCGGTAAAAAGCGCAGCCGTATTGAATACGCCGCCCTTGCAGATATGTATTAAGGGAGCTGTATGAATTTTGAGGAAAAGTTAAAACGTTTAGAAACGATTGTTCAACAGATGGAAAACCCCAAAAAAGAGTTAGGGGAGTTGATCAAACTCTTTAAGGAGGGAGCCGCCCTCACCAAAGAGTGCCGCACCGAACTTTCAAGTATGGAAAATGAGGTGAAAAAAGTTATGGAAGAGATTAACACTGGTTCTAAAAGTGAACCTGAAGACGAAAGCGTTGACAGATACAATGACGAAAACGATGAACTTCCTTTCTAATGCGGCGCAAGCGGTAAATGAATGGATAGACGCCAATATAAAAACAGAGTTCAGATATAATATAAACCTCTATGATGCTATGCGCTACTCACTTAAAGCAGGCGGCAAACGTCTGCGCCCGGCGCTTTTAATAATCGCTTATGATCTTGTAAACGGTTTTTCAACTGATCTAAAAGCTCACCCTGCCCTTGCCTATGCAGCTGCTCTGGAGTTGGCGCATACGTATTCGCTTATACATGATGATCTGCCTCAGATGGATAATGATGATTTTAGGAGGGGAAAACCTACAAACCATAAGGTGTTCGGCGAAGCCAACGCAATTTTAGCGGGGGATGGGCTTTTAACATTGGCAGCCTTGACATTCGCAACCGCTAAAGATGAAATCCCGCCCCACCGCAAACTTTCAGCCCTCGCTCTATTTCTTGAGGCGGTAGGTCCGCTGGGGATGGTAGGCGGTCAATATATAGATATGAATTTTGCCGACTTTGCAGATAGTGGGAGAGGTGAGCTTTTAGAAACTCTCCACACCCAGAAAACCGCCCTTTTCATAGCCGCCTCTCTTAGCTGCGGGGCGCTTTTGGCGGGGGGGGGTGATTTAGAAGTTGATGCTCTGTCTAACTACGGTAAACATATCGGGCTTGCTTTTCAGATAGTTGATGATATTTTAGATATTGAAGGCGACCCTGCTCTCACGGGCAAAGCATCTCTGCAAGACGAAAAGAATAAAAAGCTGACATATCCATATTTTTTCGGAATAAAACGGTCAAAAACTATCGCTGAAGAGCATATCTGGGCGGCAAAAGAAGAGCTAAAACGGCTCAAGAGGGATACTGCAATCCTATCTGAACTGGCGGACTACATATATGGCAGAAATGCCTGAATTCTCCCTTTTAGGCAAGATAGAACTTCCTCAAGGGATAAAAACCTTATCTTATGAGCAGCTGGATCTGCTTGCTAATGAAACAAGGGAGGCAATTCTTTATTCAGTTTCTAAAAACGGCGGGCATCTAGCCTCCAGCCTTGGGGTTGTGGAGTTGACCATTGCACTTTTAAGGGTAATGGAAGTTGAAACAGACAGAATAATCTGGGATGTGGGGCATCAGAGCTACCCATACAAGGTGTTGACGGACAGATTTTCCCGCTTTGATACTTTAAGAACGTTTGGCGGATTAAGCGGTTTTCCAAAACCATCAGAGAGCAGATACGATGCGTTCAGCACAGGACATGCTTCAACTTCTATATCTGCCTGCTTAGGCTTCGCAACTGCGGATATGTTAATTGGGAGGAAGCGCAAAATCGCCGCCGTCATCGGAGATGCGTCCCTCTCAGGCGGGCTGGCGTTTGAAGGGCTTAACCATTTAGGCTCGTCTAAAACGCCTATGCTTGTTATCTTAAACGATAATGAGATGTCTATAAACCACAATGTGGGAGCGCTTTCTGCTACATTATCGCGGATGTTGACGGGGGATGTTTCAATAACATTGAGGCGGGATATGCGCCGTTTCCTCGAGGGAATACGGGCAAGAGGGCTATCAAAACTTGCCCGTAAGATAGAGGAAGGGGCAATCTCATTTTTTACGCCCGGCATCCTCTTTGAGGAGTTGGGCTTGCGCTATATGGGACCGATAAACGCCCATAAGATAAGAGATGTTGAAAAGGCGCTCAACACTGCATTTGCTTATACTGACCGCCCTGTTCTTCTGCATTTAGCGACTGTAAAGGGGAGAGGGTTTCCCATGGCGGAAAAAGACCCCGAAAATTACCACAGCATATCCTCCTTCGATATTGAAACAGGGATTCCAAAGAAGTTTAACGGCGGCAAAACATGGACAGACGCCTTTGGAGAGGCGCTTGTAAAACTTGCAGAGAAAGATGAAAAGATTGTAGCTATAAGCGCTGCAATGAAAGACGGCGTAGGGTTAACCCAATTTGCCGAAAGTTTTCCAAACAGATTTTTTGACGTCGGCATAGCTGAAGCACATGCTGTAACCTTTGCAGCGGGGCTTGCTGCAGCGGGGTTAAAACCATATTTTGCTGTTTACTCCAGCTTTTTGCAACGGGCGTTTGATCAGATTCTTCACGATGCTGCGCTTCAAAAGCTCCCCGTGAGGTTGTGTATTGATAGAGGGGGGCTTGTAGGGCAGGATGGAGCTACGCACCACGGCTCTTTTGACATCTCTTATCTTAGGTTGATGCCGCATATCGCAATATTTCTTCCACGCAGCCTTTATGAGTTTGAAAAGATGCTCTTCATCTCGGCGGACTATGATGGAACTCTCGCTATCCGTTATGCTAGAGGCGCTCCAGATTATGACAACGTGCCTAATGCCCCTGTAATATTAGGTGAACCTGAAATTATAACGGAGGGCGGAGAAACGGCTATAATATCTGCAGGGCATATATTCCCTGAAGCGCTTGATCTATTCTCTCTGTTAAAGAAAAATGGGCGTCAGGCAACGCTTATAAATCTCCGCTTTGTCCGCCCGCTCAATACAAAAACCCTGCTAGATGCGGTGAGAGGGAAAAAGCTGATAATAACGATTGAGGAAAACGCCCGCTTTGGAGGGGTAGGAGAGATGCTAACCCCTATTATACTGAAAGACAACCCAACTTGCTCTGTTCATATAGCGGCGATTCCTGATGAATTCATCCCGCATGGCACGATTGATGAATTGCGGAGATATGCGGGCTTGACCGCCCCGCAAATCTTTGACGATGTCCGCCCTATCTTGTCAAAACTTTCTTGAATTTGTTGCAATACTTTCTCCTTTTGTGTTAGTATAACTCTATATTTTTCGGGAGGCGCTGATGGATATAAGCATTATACGCAATGTCGCTTTAATTTCACATGGGGGGGCGGGGAAAACCAGCCTATCTGAAGCAATCTTATTTAACGCCAAAATTACCAAGCGTTTAGGGGATATTGAGAACGGAACGAGCGTTATGGACTATGACCCTGTGGAAATTGCCCGAAAACTTTCCACCAATATTAAAGTTGCAACGGTAGATTGGAATAGATACCACCTTAATATCATTGACACTCCAGGATACGCCAACTTCCTTCATGAGGCAAAAACAGCCCTCTCCGCAGTGAGCGGGGCAGTGGTTCTTGCATCCGCAATCACAGGGGTTAAAGCTGAAACCGAGCGCGTATGGGGCTATGCTAATGAATTTTCCCTTGCCCGCCTAATATTCATCAATAAGATGGATAAAGAGCGGGCGGATTTTTACCATGCGATGGCTGATGTAGAGAAAGTATTTAATATAAAACCCCTCCCGCTCTACCTTCCTATTGGAGCTTATGAGACATTTAAGGGGGTTATAGACCTCATTAAGATGAAAGCCCTAATCTATCCAAACGATGCAACAGCTGCGTATACCGAGCATGAGATACCCGCGGAGCTTTTAGATGAGGCTAAAAGATACCACGAAAGGCTTGTGGAGACTGTAAGCGAAACTGATGACGCCCTCATAGAAAAGTATCTCGACACAGGAGATTTAAGTGAGGAGGAGTTGATAAACGGAATTAGAGAAGGCGCTATTACCAAAAAATTTGTTCCTGTCTTGTGCGGTTCGGCGACAAAGAATATAGGCGCAAAACTTTTATTAGAGGCGATAATAAAATACCTTCCTTCCCC
>JAISNW010000149.1 GCA_031276055.1 Deferribacteraceae bacterium
TAAAACCCACCTCTGGTAGTGTTTATATATACGGAAAGTCTGCTGAAACACAGAAAAAAAAGGTATCCTTTGCCCCCCATGCATCCGAGATAAATTGGCAATTCCCTATAAACCTATACGATATGGTTATTATGGGCGCTTATTCAAAGATAGGGTGGGTTTTAAGGGCTGGTCCTACTGCTAGGCATAAAACTACTGATGTGCTGAAAAAACTTGAAATTTATGATATTAGAAACAAACAGATATGCGATCTCAGCAGTGTTGAACGCCAGAAGGCAATATTGGCGCGCTGTTTAGTTAAGGAAGAAGCAGAGGTGTTTCTCATGGATGAACCGCTGAACGGCGCTGATATGCGCACAGAGCAGATTTTTTGGGAACTTTTGAAAATCTTGAAGGATAACGGCAAAACAGTGGTGGCGGCTTATAATAATATACAGGCGGCGGATCGCTTTGATCTTATCTATCTTATCAATGTTAGACCTATTGCACTAGGCTCAGCGGAAACTGTGCTTACGCAAGAGAATATGCGGCGGGCTTTTGGGGGGAAAACCGGTTTTTGGGGAGCGGATATATGGGAGGACGGCGCTAATGTTTGAGAGCGCCACCCTCTTTCAAGTTGCCTTGAGCTCCGCTCTAATGGGTTGTATTTGCGGCATGACAGGGGTGTTTTTTATGCTCAGAAATTCTATCTCGATCGCGTATGCCGCCTCTTTTGCAAGCCTACCGGGGCTTATCGCCCCTTTCCTCCTGCTATCAACGGTTAAAAGTTGGGCTCTGCTTTCTGGGGCGGCTCTCTTTGGAACTCTGGCTGCCATCCAACTCCTCTTTTTTATTCGTAGGAAAGATAGAGACCCCTTTGTTACAATAATTATTACCCTCTCCTTAGGTTTTGGGATGATGCTGCTTAGCGCTGCAGAGAATTACCCCGGCGCTGCTCAGATAGATCTGCATCGTTTCTTATTAGGAGACGCCGCCGCAAATATTACTTCAGATAACCGCCTGCTAGCTTGGACAGCGCTTGCGGTATTCGCCCTCTCTATTCTGTTCTGGAAAGAAGTTATAACCGCTGCGTTTGATCCTGAATTTGCCCGAGCAAGCTATATCCCATCAAAATTCTTTGAACTCTTTGCTGTAATCCTCTTAGCGGCGAGCATCTTTATTGGGCTTGAGGCGGTTGGAGTTATATTTTTAGCATCCCTTATCACTGCCCCTGCTATAGCGGCGCGGCAGTGGACTAACGACACAGGTGCAATTTTCATCTTAGCGGCAGGGTTTGCCTCTATCTCAGCCTGTGTAGGCAGCGTTGCAGCGGCATTGCTCCCTGGCTTGCCTGCTGGAGCCGCTATTACCCTCTTTGTCTCTTTTTTTGCACTCCTATCTTTTGTTATAGCCCCAAGCCATGGTATATTATGGGGGAGATTCCGCAAAAAACACCTCCTAAAAAAACCTGACAATGTTAAACTCTTAAAGCTATTGCTCTCTCTTTCAGGAGGCGAAGTTCTAAATGGGGAAAGAGGGCACAGTATATCTTTACTAAACGCCCTCTTTGGCGAGGATGAAGAATTAACCTCAATCTTACTAGAATTAAAAGTTAAAGGGTTCGCAACGGACAATGCGCCTAACTTCTGGTCTATAACTAGAGACGGTGAGCAATACTTAGCAAGCGGGCGGTATAAACTTCCTGTAAATAGAAGGGGTTGACTATGAACCCTAGAGTAGAGATTATAATTATTATCTTTTTAACAGCTCTCGTCTGCATAGCGCCTGGCGCACTCCTGCTAAAAAAGAGGATTACCCTCTACGCAGGCGCTGTCATTGCCTCAACTATATTGGCGATAATTGCCGCCAACGCTCTTTTTAAGAGCACAGACTCTCTGCCTGTAGTCTTAGGAATAACAGCTGTTAGTGCACTAGTTATATTCATTATGGATAAATTTGAAAAGGCTTCAATAGCTAGAGAGCATATTGTAGGAATCCTGCCGCCGTTTATATTTTCCATAGCGCTGATTTTAATCTCTCTCTTCCCTGTTCTAAGCACAAATATGGATATGGACACTATCTTGCTGGGGGAGCTTGTTTTCCTTCCTCTTGATAGAATATCTTTTTTCGGCTTTGATCTCGGACCGATAGCGATATATCAACTATTAGCTGTTTTAGCTATGAACATAGCTCTGGTTGCGTTGCTTGGAAAGGAGATGGTCTTTTCCATGTTTGATCCGAACTATTCAATGTGCATAGATCACTCCCCCCTCCGCTCAAGGTTTGTTCTTCTTTTGGCGGCTGTCATTACCGCCGTTGTTGCATTTAGAATTGCGGGGATAATTATGATTGTAGGGCTCATAGCAGCCCCTGCCTTCATAGCCGCGCTATTTACCAACAGATTTTGGCTGCTTGCACTCTTAGCGGGGTGCATTGGTGCATTTTCAAATTTTATAGGCTATGCTGCGGCTCATATCCTTGAAATCACCATATCTGCCACAATGACGGCGGCTTTAGGGATAGTCTTTCTATTAACGGCTCTCTTTGCCCCTATAGGAGGTTTTTGGGCAAAGCTGGCTCGCAAAAAACAGGGCGAAACCAATAGAGCTATAGCCCTCGCCGCCGCTTCTATCTTTGAGAACGGAGATGTTCGCCTCTTAGACGGAAATAGGCATCTTAATTCCCCGCTTGCAGAAGAATACATCACACATAGCGAAGATGGCTATACCCTTACAGAAAAAGGGCGAGCGTTGGCTCAAGATGTTATTGCAGCGTGCAGAGTGCCTGATAGACTATGAAAAGAGAATCCTGCCATCTTCAAAATAGACAGCAATATCCCCCCTCGCCTCCATATCTGAAAGGTACCCTTTTATTGTGCTTATGGCAAGCAGGTAGGAATCTTGAGAGATGTTTAGCCCTCTTTTTTTACAGACAAGCTCTGTTATCGTCTCTATACCAGCGGGTTTTCCATTTATAATCTCTTTAAGATCAGCGTAAACCGAGAGGATATGTTCTCTTTGCAAACAGGCATAGTTAATCGCTGTTTTTTTATCTATAATATCTTTGTGGCAGAGGATAGTTTCTGTAAAATCCAGCTGTTTTATCCGCTCTAAAGCAGCAAGAGCCCTTACGGGGCAGTAGTTGTATATCAATTTATGTTTTGCCGTAACGTTAGGGCTTGTGAGGGCGTCGCCTGCAAAGAGCGTAGAACCTACCAAAAAAGAGGTGTGACCAATGGAGTGTCCATCTGTTTTGATAGGAAGGATTTTAACTCCACCTATTTCAATAGGGATTTCGTGCTCAAATGGGATGGCGTTTACAGATTCAGAGAGGAAGAAGGGGCGGCGGTACATCTTAGGGGGAATCCCTCCGTAGAGGAGGGCTGTGTTTAACTCGTGGTTAATAATAAATGAGAGCTCATATTTTGAGATATAAACCTCTGCCCCCCCTTTTGCAAAAAAGGAAGCTCCACCCGTGTGATCGGCGTGGAGATGGGTTAAAAGCACCACTTTTACAGGTTTTCCCGCTGCTTTTGCAATCTTTTTAGCGTGGTCGTTTGAAATTCCAGAGTCTACAACTATAGCAAAGCTGTCTGCATCTATAATGCCTATTAGGGTTGCGCCAAGATCGATAAAAGAAATTCCTTGCTGCATATAAATACACCCATTTTAGATAAAACTAACCGAACTCCATATCTTTCATTAAGCGCTTTGCACACACCTTTTCAATAATAAACCAGAGAACAGCCGCTGCTATATAGACAAAGAAGAATGAGAAAACTACATCGCTTAGATAATGTTTCCCCTGCAAAATGCGCACAAAGCCTATTGCAGCCCCCAGCGAAAAACCAAAAGAGAGGTATTTTCTGCGGTTTGAGCGGTTTTTCATAGGAAAAGCGAGAGCCATCCAGAAAAAACCAAAAGCTGCGTGCCCTGAAACAAACGAGGCGTATTTGCCGCCAAACTCTGTTACCTTAAAGGCGGGAGAAAAATCTGCTTTCCCCATAAAATAGGTGGTTTGAAACGGTCTGGCTCTGCCTACCTTCTCTTTCAACAGCTTATTTACCACAATTCCCGGACCTATAATGAAAACTAGGGCGATGTAAACCACAAAGATGCGCGGCAGATGTAAAAAATTAGCTTCCCGCTTAACAAAAGAGGCAATGAAATAAAAGATAAAAAAAGCTGTTACAATCACTACAGCTATATCAACTCCATAATAAACTAGAGACCCTATCAGAGAGTCTTCCAGCCAGAAAGTTCCATCATCGCAGAAAAAGAGGGAGCTTGCCATTACATCTATTGATGGGAAAAACCGGAACATAAGCGCAAGCAGAACAAATGCAGACATGAATAGAGGAGATAAACCAAGAAATACCGGTCTGCACAAAAAGTTAAGAGACAAGAGAAAACCTAACTATCTTTATGAACTATAGATTGTCAACTATAGTTGAGCCCATCTTAGCAGTATTTACCAGCGTTTCGCCTTGAGAACCTGTATAAATATCTTTGGTGCGCACCCCTGAGGCTAGAGCCTTTTCTACAGCTTTTTCTATATTTTGCGCCACTTCGGGAAGGTTGAAAGAATGGCGGAACATTAAAGCTAGACAGAGAATCTGTGCTATCGGGTTGGCTATCATCTGCCCCGCGATGTCCGGGGCGCTGCCGCCGATAGGTTCATAGAGTCCAAACTTCTTCTTATTTAGGCTGGCAGAAGGGGAAAGCCCCAGCGAACCGGAGAGCGCCGCAGCTTCATCGCTTAATATATCTCCAAAGGTATTTTCCACAAGGATAACATCAAACTGTGAAGGGTTCTTTATTATCTGCATAGAGGCGTTGTCAACATACATATGTGTAAGGTTGATGTCAGAATATTTCCTCTCATGAAGGGATGCAACCGTTTCACGCCACAAAATGCTGGTCATAAGGACGTTGGCTTTGTCAATGCTGGTAAGGATGCGCCGCCTTGAACGAGCCGCCTCAAAAGCTAACTCTGCAATAGCTTCCACCTCTTTAGCTGTATAGCGGAGAGTATCAACAGCGCTCTTTCTGTCATCTGAAATCTGTTTAGGAACGCTGAAATATAAGCCGCCTGTGAGTTCTCTGAAAAAGATGAAGTCAACATTGCTTGCCGCAATAGATTCTTTAATGGGAGAAGATGCTGCCAGCGGGGGGTATAGCTTAATCGGTCTTAAATTGGCATATAGGGAGAAGTGCTTACGCAAAGGGAGAAGCCCTCCTCTCTCCGGCTGAATGTCCGGCGGGAGGTTCTCCCACTTAGGACCGCCCACAGAACCGAACAAGATCGCATCGCAGCGTTCACAGAGTTCCAAAGTTTCTTTAGGGAGGGGTGTGCCGTATTTGTCGTATGCTGCACCGCCGACTAACGCTTCGGTATAGCCGATATTTAACCTATACTTCTTCGCTGCAGCTGAAAAAACCTTAAGCGCCTGCGCAATTAACTCTGGACCGATTCCATCGCCTGCTAATACTGCAAAGTGCATACCCCACCTCATTGTAAATAATTTAAGTATTACAGCATATGCTATCAAAAAAAAATGATAAAAGAAATAGAAAAGTTCTTGAACAATTGGGCTATACTTTAAGAGATCGTGAAGTGGAAAATTACCTCTTCCAACGGCAGATCTTATACTCCGTATAATCTAAGGTTATAAAGATTATGAAACCTATCAGCGATAAGAGGAGTATTCCGAAATACATCTGAATATAATCAGCACGCATCCAAGAATCGATTATATAAAACCCCAGCCCCCTATCAGTTCCAAAAGTTTCCGCCACCATTAAAACCGAGATGGCTGTGCCTGCTGAAACCCGCAACGTGGAAAAAACGGCAGGCAGCACCGCAGGAACGGTGATATGGCGCACCTTAGCTATTGGACTTGCCTTCAAGCTGACAAGCAGATCATAGCTCTCTTCTGGAATGGCAAGCGCCGCATCCCTTATTGAGACTATAAGTTGAAATACTATAATTAATGAGATCATGATAATCTTTGATAGATCTCCGATTCCAAAAAAGAGCATAACCACAGGCAAAAGGGCTAATTTCGGCACAGGATAGCTTAGATAGACTATCGGGGAGAGGGTGCGGTTTATGGTTTTATTATATCCCATGAGAAGCCCCGCCGCAGCGCCAATTAGAAGCGCTGTAAATATCCCCGCTGCAGCCCTGAACGCCGAAGCTGCCGCGTGCAGATGTATATCAGCCGCTATAGCTTTACTGTAGGAGAGATAAACGCTTATAGGAGATGGCAGCGCCCGCATATCAAGCAGCTTGGAGAGCAAAAACCAGAATAGGTTAAAGGCTGTAAAGCATATTATATAGTTCAGCTTTTTCACGAGTTTTAATTTCCGATAGATCCCCTTTTGCATTCATAACAAGGATGCGCCTTCCGAAAAAGAGCGCCTCGTCTATGCTATGGGTTATAACAACAGCGCTTACCTTATGTTCTTCCCATATCTTCATAAAGAGAAGTCGGGAAGTTTCAGCGCTGTAATGATCAAGCGCTGAAAACGGTTCATCTAAAAGGAGGAGATCGGGCGAAGTTATAAACGCCCTTGCTAGAGCCGCCCGCTGTTTTTGCCCTCCCGAGAGCTCTGACGGGTAGCGATGGAAAAGCCCGCTTATTCCAAGCTCATCAGCTATTTCAGCCAGTCGGGAACTATTTATAGGCG
>JAISNW010000201.1 GCA_031276055.1 Deferribacteraceae bacterium
GAGCATATCCCATCTAAAACACTTTTTATATACAGCAACGACGGATCCCCTGAAAGCCCGTCTCTTAAAGCTCCTACTATTGCCGCTGCTCCAACACAGAAGAGAACAGAGGCGCTGACAAACCCTTCTACAAAGGTAGTGGATTTGCTCTTAACCAACCTTCTTAAAAAAGCGCCAAACCGCTCGATCTGAGCCTCAATTTTAAGCAGCTCCCCAATGAAAGTTCCCGCGCAGAGGCAGACCACCACCGAGAAAAATTCATGATCGTTAGCAAGCATCTTTCCGCCTAATACAACCACCGAGAGCCCCAGCGCCTTCATTACTCCGTCAACAATAGGTTCTGCCGCCGCCATATCTTTTCCTGCTCGGCGAACTGCCAACCCTATGAGCCCGCCTGCAATTATGGCGGCGGAATTTACCAAAGTTCCTGTAAGCATCTTGTTTATATATCCTTGCTGTCAACTGTTTATAACAGATACGGCGAAAACACAAGGATAAAAAAATTATGCTTATGTAAGGGTTAGGATTAGACGCGTGGGGTTATAGTTTGTGCAACCCTTGAAGGCTAATAAAGGCGACGCCCGGACTTGAACCGGGGTACACGGCTTTGCAGGCCGCTGCCTAACCGCTCGGCCACGTCGCCATAAAGAAAAAGCAGACAAGAGCGGGTGACGGGGTTCGAACCCGCTGCCTCAACCTTGGCAAGGTCACGCTCTACCAACTGAGCTACACCCGCGTTGAGCTTGTCTTATATCCAACTTTAGCTTTATTGTCAATTATATTTTCTAAATATCTGAAAAAATCGAGCAAGGGGAAACGGGTAAATGGATTATTTTTAATATTATCCTTTTTATCGCTTCGTTTTGGCATACACTTTGCTATTACATCTGCGAGGTGAAACCGATGAAGGAAAAAAGAGCACTTATATTAATTCATTGCATTCTCATAACTTATCTATCTTTAGGGTGTGCAGGCAGAGAGGCGGTTACAGCTCTGCCTACCGACAGTTATAAAGATAGGTTGGAGGAGTATGACAAGGCGCAGGAAGCGGCAAAGCCCACCCCATCTCTCTGGGCGGATGTAGGCAGCCACGGCACCATATTCCTTGATTACCGCGCCCGGCTTATTGGAGATGTGGTAATTGTGAAGATAGTGGAATCAGCATCGGCAAAAAATTCCAACAATACAAGCACCGATAGAACCTCAAATTATGATGCAAATGTTACAGCTATGCTGGGGCTTCCGCTTAACTTAGGGATTAAAGATTTTCTAAACAGCGGCAATGAGTTTAACCCCACCATAGGAGCAAATACTACAAACAGCTTTGAGGGCAAAGGGAGCAAGCAGCGCTCTGACAGCATCTCTGCAACAATCGCCGCTAGAATAGTGGATGTACTGCCTTCAGGCAACCTCGTAATTGAGGGGCAGCGCGAGATAGTAGTTGATCAAGAGAAACAGACTATAAAGATAAGAGGGATAATCCGCCAAAAAGATATAGACGCCTCAAATACCGTTCCATCTTCAGCGATAGCGGATGCCCAGATCAGCTATTACGGCGATGGCGTCATAAGCGATGCCAATCGGAAAGGGTGGCTTGCTGCATTTATAGATTGGATATGGCCTTTCTAGTATGAGGCGGTTTATGAAAAAATTAGCAACATTATTATTTTTTATTATCTTTGCTGTTGATGCTCTTGCTGTTGTAAAGATACGCGATATCGCCTCAGTTGAGGGGATCAGGGAGAACCAACTATTCGGCTATGGGCTTGTGGTGGGGCTAAACGGCACTGGAGATAAAGACCAGACCAGATTTACCATCCAATCCCTTGTAAATATGTTGGAACGTTTAGGAATAGCTGTAGATCAATCCCAAACCAAGGTGAAAAATGTGGCGGCGGTTATGGTTACGGCAAAGCTCCCTCCCTTTGCGAAGATTGGGCAGCCCTTAGACGTCACCCTCTCTTCCATTGGGGATGCCAAGAGCCTTGAAGGCGGGACGCTCCTACTTACCCCCCTTAGCGCCACAAATGGGCAGATATACGCCCTAGCGCAAGGTCCAATCTCTGTAGGCGGGCTTAACGTCAGCGCGGGAGGAGCTAGTTTCACTAAAAACCACCCCACTGCGGGGCGTATTCCGAACGGGGCGACGGTTGAAAAAGAGATCCCTTACAGTATGCAGCTTGATCACTTCAACCTATATTTTAATAACTTTTCTCTTGCAAATGTGGTTCAGGCTAAAAGCGCCATAAACTCTTTTATAGGGGCAGAGATCGCCGTTATTAGCTCGCCGTCTAATATTAGGGTGGAAATTCCGGGGGAATTTTCAGCTGTTTATTATGATTTTCTCAACACCATACTAAACCTTGAGATAGAACCCGAACTTATGGCTAAGGTTATAGTAGACGAGCGCACAGGAACGATAGTTATAGGCAGTGAAGTTAGGATAAGCACGGTGGCGGTATCCCACGGCAACCTAACTGTAACCATAACAAACAGCATCGAGGTAAGCCAGCCAGGGTCGTTCAGCGGCGGAGAAACGGTAGTTGCTCAAAATCCGGAGATTGAAGTCAGCGAAGAGAGGGTAAAGCTGGTTGTAGTGCCTGAAGGGGTTACTGTAAGCGACCTTGTAAAAGCCCTTAACGCCATCGGTGTAAGTCCGCGGGATCTTATCTCGATCTTGCAGGCGATAAAGGCTGCAGGCGCTCTCCACGCTGCAATAGAGGTGATATAGGATGATTAACGATATTAAATCTGTCAGCTCTATCTCAACAGAGCACGCGAAGGCGGTCAAAACGAGTGTTGGCGAAGACGATCGGCTTAAAAGCGTATGTCAAGACTTTGAAGCCCTCTTCATAGAGCAGATATTAAAAGCTATGCGGGCAAGCGAGATAGATTCCGGGCTCGTGAAAAAGAGCCGCGCTGAGAAGATTTTTAGGGAGATGTTAGATTCTGAATACAGCGTGAGCATCGCCCGCTCTTCAAACGGCGGGTTAGGAGAGCTGCTTTATAAGCAGATAAAGGAAGTTTTCTTAGCTGATGATGCTAAGCAGAAGAAAACTGCATAAAAATATTTTAGTTGAAAAAAAAGCTAAAGTTTGGCAGCATTTAGGCCGATAAGGTAGAAAGGTTCTCTATTTTTATTTTTGGAGACCTTTTTAATATCTTAGGAGTCTAACAATGAGGGTTGGTGAGCGGCAGCTTATTACTGCCGAAAAGAGTGAAACAGCTGAAAGCAAACGGAGCGAGAAACGTCAATCCGTGAAGAAGAACGCTCTCGGTGCGGACAGCGTCACTCTCTCTTCGAAAGCCCGAGAAGCCGCAGAGATAACCCTAGCGCTTAAAAATCTTCCTGATGTGCGCGAAGGGTTAGTTAGAGAGCTTAAAGCAAAGATAGACGACGGAAGTTACAACGTCAACGGAAAGGATATTGTGCAAAAGCTCTTGAATGAAACGGCGGGTTCGGCTTAAACATTTAACCCTGATTCTTAAGCTGCCTCCTTTATAGTATACACATAATTAAAGTGGAGGGAGTTTCCTATGGAAAGCTTAAAACACCTTGTAGAAGTGCTGAAATCCCAGTTGTCTCTGTATTCAGAGATAAAGGAGAATATAGAGCTTGAAAAGCAAGCTATAGTCAGTTGGTCTGTAGGGAAAACCGCAGAACTCACAAAAATAAAAGAAGAACTCTTGCGAAGGGAGAAGATTCAGGTGGAGGCGAGAAACCTCCTTATCTCCCAGATCGCTAAAGAGGCGGGGAAGGAGAGTTTAAGCATTGCAGGGGTGATAGACTACGCTAAAGGCACGCCGCAGGCTGCTCAACTGGAAACCCTCTGTCAGAGGCTTGTGGCTCTAATCACCCAGATTCAGGCGGAAAATCTTTCTTTAAGAGTTCTTTACGCCACCAATTCGCGGATGATAAACGATTTTTTAACACAGATCGGGCTTTCAGAACCCAGCTATGGCAGTGCAAGCCCTAGAAAAACATCAACTATATCAAAGGTGGGTTGAGAGATTCTATTATTCCTCAACCCCAAAATCTTGAGTGGAGGTGTAGTCATCTCTTGCCGAGCGTTCAGCAATGGATTCCGCTCTCTCTTGCAACCCCTCTTCACACTCGTAAATATTAAGATATGAGAACAAGACGCCTGAAAAATAGGTTTGGGCTTGACCGAACATAGATGCTTCTGCACCATAATCGGTTTTTTTGACGCACCCAAAACCGCTAACAGTGCTTGGGGGCGGCTCATTTATGATAACAGCCTCTTCCGCCTGCGGTTCTACAGCGGCGGCAGGCGGACTCTCGCTAGAGCTGTTGTTTTTTTGGAAAAGTTGACAGCTTACTACAAAAAGAAAGATAAACAGCAATAAAACGCAACGCATATCCTCTCCCCAACTATCCATAATATAACCTAGCTAATTAAAATATGCAATACGAAAAAACGATAATCTCTCATGATATATTCTCATGATATATTCACCTATATCCTCTTGCACCTGCACTATTTTAATGATAACTTAGGGCAAGGAGTATAGGATGCGTTTAGATCAGGTTGATATTGAACTGCTGCTTGATTTGAAAGACAGCTTTCAAACGTTTGTTGTGCTCCCAACTGGGCAGCTAAAGATAGAGGTTCAGAAAGAGAGCGGCGAAAACCGCTCTGTGTGCATATGTTTTCCGTCTGAAAGGTTGGCTAATGCTTGGGTGAACACCATGTTTAAGGAGTTCGGCGAGCTTGAATATCATAGAACGATAAATTAGTTAGAGCATTTTTTGAGGTTTTGATGTATAAAATATTCGTTCCCTCTGTAAAGGAGGCAAAACTCCTCTTCGGCGGCAATATCAGCGAAGTTGACGGCTTTACATTTGCAGATTACCGCGGCTCTAAAGTGATAATTTCCGGAGTCGGTAAAACCAATACCGCCTTAACCCTCACCCGTTATCTCTTTCTAAACCCCCTTCCGAAAGATACGCTCCTATTATTGATAGGGATAGCCGGTGCATATGCGCAAGGGGGGCTGAAGATAGGCGATGTTCGGATGATCCGTTGGGAATTTTTCGCTGATGAAGCGATGCTTACAGATAGTGAGTTGATAGGGGTTGATGAGATAGGCTTTCCTGTCTGCCCTGGTAATAAGGTGAAATTATATACTCCCGATTGGGGCTTTGAAGTTTGCAATTCCAATACAGTATCCCTTATCGCCGCTAGCCCTCTCCTCTCTGAGCTTTACTATAAAAAGACAGGGGCTCTGCTTGAGAGTATGGAAGGAGCGCCTTTCGGTCTTGCCGCCGATTATTTCAACCTAAGAGCTGTGCAGGTCCGCTCTATCTCCAACTTCACAGGGGCAAAAGACGAGTGGGATATTAAAAAAGGGATAACCGCACTAAAAGATGCTTTAGATAGTTTGCCGCTTGCTTAATCATTTATAGGCGGCAACAATTGGTATTTTGCGGTTATAGCTTAAAGCCGTATAAAATATTTTGGTTGCCAATTTACGCTTTCTGCTATAACATATCTGTTGCAGCAGATTCCCTAGAAAAGCAATTTACGGCTGCCGTAAGAATTAGGAAGGTTGTTATGAAGAAGGCGTTTACCCTTGTTGAACTTTCTATAGTGCTTGTCGTGATCGGCGTCATTATGGGCATGGCGGTAAAAGGCAGAGACCTTATTGAAACTTCGAAGCTCCGCAAAGAGATACGTAAGTTGGATAAGTTTGCGGCGGCGGCGGCGGTCAGCTATTCTGAAGAGCGCGCTATACCAGTAGATTTTTTCGATAAGTCACAAAAAGATGGGCTGTTGACTTTTGAAGACCTTCAGGTGGACTCCTACTTTAATAATTCAAGCAATTGTCAAGTCTATGGGTGTCTTTGGCGTTTTATAAGAGCTGTCACGGTATATGACGCCGATAATACCACCTCCACCTACAGACTCCCTGATGACAACGAAACAGGGGATGTTCTGCTTGCTGTGGCGACTCAGAAAGATGACGCCGCAAAAAACGGCTACGCCGACAGCTTTGTGTGTAAAGTTGAAGAGTATATTGACGACAGAGATTTTAGGCGCGCAATGGGTCTATTTTTCGAGCCTGGCTCCGGCTTGAGCATAAATTACACCGGCAGCTGCGACCCTTCAAAGAATCTGCTTAGCGGCGTAAATGTCCCTTATGGATATAAGGTATTTTGACATCTGGAAATTGAATACTTATTTTTATATTGACACATCAACTGGTTTTAGCTTAGACTTGTTGAGAATCGTTAAAATGAGGGCGAGGTAGAGTTTAAAACATGGGCTATAATCAAGTGATAATTACAGTTGATGATTCTTCCACTATGAGGCGGATTATCAAAAACACTCTCCAAAAGA
Organism: Deferribacteraceae bacterium; assembly: GCA_031276055.1. Taxonomy (GTDB): domain Bacteria; phylum Chrysiogenota; class Deferribacteres; order Deferribacterales; family JAISNW01; genus JAISNW01. Next base: position 6,363 of record JAISNW010000201.1, read on the forward strand.
TCGGTTTTTCTAATGTATTAGAGGCTGGAAATGGTTTAGAAGCCCTTGAGCTTATGTCTAAACAGAGTGTTGATATGATTATCACTGATTGGAATATGCCTGAAATGGATGGACTTACCTATGTTAAAGCTGTTCGAGGCAAGGATCAATTTAAGGAAACCCCTATTCTTATGATAACCACAGAAGCAGCCAAAGAGGATATTCTTACTGCTTTGCGCAGCGGAGTCAACAACTACGTTGTTAAGCCCTTTACCCCGGACACCCTTCAGGAGAAGGTATTTAAGCTCTTGGGGTTGGCGACAGATGAGTGATTTTAATGATATAAACGAGCTTATTACTGTTGCCAGGCAGATAAATGAAGGCAGATACGACCTAATAAATGTCAACCTTGACCCTGCCAGCGAGCTTTTCACCATAGCCCAATATTTTAATGATTCTATAAAAAAGCTAAAGTCCGTCTCCACAGCCGTCAGCAAAACATATGAAACGCTCCCCGCCTTTGAGGCGTCGTTGAATTTAGTTATACAATCATCCCATCAAGCCTCTGAAGAGGTATTAAGCCTTGTAGATAAGGTGAACTTTAATATAGACGCCATTAAAGAGCTCTTAGCGGAGGTTGACGCCGCCATCCTCAGAGCAGATCTTCCACGAACAGCGGGTTTGCTTGATAGATTCAAAGATATTTGCACCGAAGGCAGCGAAATATGCTATGATATGATAGCTTCCTTAGAATTCAAGGAGATTGCGACGCAGAAGCTGGCGGAAGTGCTCTCAGCGATAGATAAATTTCAAGAGAGGCTGGCGGGGCTTGTCATCTCTCTCGGGCTTAAACAGCAGGTTATTGATTCGGCTGCCCTTGATAAATTTAAGGATACTAAGGAAATACTGAAGGATCAAACATTGGTGAATAAACTGCTCCAAGAGTTTGGGCTTTAATTAACAGTAGGAGAAACAGTTATGAACAAAGACGAGATGAAGGAGTTGATTGGTGATTTTATTGTTGAAACAACTGAAATCATAGAAACTCTTGATCAAGATTTAGTTGAACTGGAACACCGAAAAACAGACTTAGAGCTCCTGAATAAGATATTTAGGGGAGCTCATACCATGAAAGGCTCATCGTCTTTTCTCGGCTTTGATAAATTAAGCGCCGTCACCCACCATGCAGAAGAGATATTAAACAGGCTGCGCAAGGGCGAGGTGCATGTTACCCCTGAAATGATGGACGTTCTGCTGGAATTTGTGGATGTTATCAAGAAGATATTAAATGATATAAAAGCAGGCACAGACACCACAGAGGTAGAGAACATCATTGAAAAGTTGAAACTTGCCAATGAGGGCAAGCTCTCTCCAACTTCAGATCACCCTGCTAGAGCGCAGGAACCCGCTAAAGCGGCAGTTTCAGACGGAGCGCAGGTTAAAAAAGCAGCAGTCTCTATGGAGCAGACGCTTCGTGTTGACGTAGGGCGGCTTGACACCCTAATGGAGCTTGTAGGAGAGCTTGTTTTAACAAGAAACCGTATAGCGCAGCTCTCCATCTCTCTGGAAAAAAAGTTTGAAAATGAATACCTTGTGGAGCAGCTTGCTGAAACTACCTCGCAGATAGGGCGGATCACCACAGAGCTTCAACTAGCCGTCATGAAAACCCGCATGGTGCCTATTGGGAAGACTTTTAATAAATTTCCTAGGATGGTCAGAGACCTTTCAAGGGAGAAGAACAAAGAGATAGAGCTTATTATTACAGGCGAGGAGACAGAGCTTGATAAATCTGTTGTGGAAGAGATAGGAGACCCTCTAATCCATATGATACGCAACTCTGTGGATCACGGCGTGGAAGACCCTGACATCCGCGAACAGCTGGGAAAACCGCGCAAAGGCAATGTATGGCTCTCTGCATACCACGAGGGGAATCATATTGTAATTGAGATCAAAGACGACGGCAACGGTTTAGATGCTGAAAAGCTCAAAAAGAAAGCGGTAGAAAAAAAGGTTATCACCGCTGAAGAAGCCGCCGCTATGGATAAAGATACTGCGCACGCTCTGATATTTAGACCTGGCTTTTCCACCGCTGAAAAGATCACCAATATCTCCGGCAGAGGCGTGGGGATGGATGTGGTAAAAACCAATATAGAAAAGTTAAACGGGCTTATCAATATAGAAACGGAGGTTGGAGGGGGCACAAAATTTCAACTCAAACTTCCGCTCACCCTTGCTATAATTCAGGCGCTCTTTGTAGAATCAGCGGGTGAAAACTTTGCAGTGCCTCTAAGCTCCATTATTGAAACGGTCCGCGTGCATATAAATGAGGTGCACAGCTTTGAAGGCAGAGAGGTGTTAAAACTTAGGGATACTGTTCTCTCTCTTCTGCGCCTTAACGAAGTTTTTGATCTGGAAAGCCCTGTCCACGAAGAGCTTTATGTTGTTGTAGTTGGGATTGCCGAAAAGAGGATTGGGCTTATAGTTGATAAACTGGTGGGGCAGGAGGAGATAGTTATAAAATCGCTCGGGGATTATCTAGGCGAAAACAATGCAGGGATAGCGGGCGCCACCATTATGGGAGACGGCAGAGTCCGCCTGATTATTGATGTGGCGGGGGTTATCGAGCTTGCGCAGGCGATGCCTCGCAGACATAGAAGTAGAAAGGCGGCGGCAAAAGTCGTCAGAAGAAAGGGTGAAGATAATTTTATAAGGGTTTTATATGTAGATGACTCCGCCACCGATCGCAAGATAATGCGTAGGCTCTTAGAATCTTCAGGGCATATATCTTTAAGCGAAGTTACCTCTCCTAAAGATGTTCAAGCCGCTATTAAAGAGCATGATCCGCACCTTCTGATTACCGATATTATGATGCCTGATATGGATGGATACGAGCTCTCCCGCCTTTTGCGCTCAAGCGGAATAAATCTTCCTATTATAGCCGTTTCTGCTCGAAGCGACACTTCAGACCGCAAAAAAGCAAGCGCCTCAGGCATAAACGCTTTCTTAGCAAAGCCGATCAGTTTGCAGACGATGCTTGAAAAGATTGAAGAGCTGGCAGCACAGAAAGTCGAGTAGTTTATGCGTCCAGCGGCGGTTCTATTTACAACGTTTATCATCTTCTTCACCCCTCTTTGCACGGATGCTTATGTTTATGTGTATGAGGCGGTAACCAGAGAGACCACCTTTCGGACCGCCTCCAAACTTCAACCTGACGCATTTTTGATCTATAACGGCGGAGAAGATATTGTTTTAAAGCTAACCATATTGAAGATTTATGCCGATAAAGATTTTAACCAAGCGTTGGAGGATTATGGGCTGCAATCTAAAAATCTACGGTATATGCCGCATGAAACTAATGCAACTGCTGATAACCGCACTCGCACTCCTTATTATTGGTGGAGGTAGCGTTTTCGCCCAACAGGAGCGCTTTATATTCAGTGTGGAAGCCAAAAACAACGTCTCGCGTGTATCTACCGTTATACATGTTTTTGCCCGCGATGCCGAGGAGGCGCGTGCGCAGGTTGAACTAAACGGTTGGCAGGTGGGGCTTGTCAAGCAGTTGACCTTTAGGCACGGAGACTCCTATATAGTTCATATAGACAACGAGCCGCCGCGTGCTGTGCCGATGGAGAAAGTCAATGAGGCGGGCGGGCTTTCAGATGAAGAGTTGATTTTAAGCATACTAGGACCGCCTAAAGAGGATGCGCCCCTCCCCCTCCCCGCAGAAGAGGGCGCTGATGATAAGCTCACGTATATTATGACTATCTATTTTTCCTTTGGAGGTTTACAGCCGCAAATAGATGAGCTTGAACAGAATAAACTTGCCAGTTTAGAGCCCTCTTCATATTATTACCTCTTTGGGCATACGGACAATGTGAATATAAACCCTCTCACTACAGTGTATACGGATAACTTCGATCTCTCGTTTAAGCGCGCTGAGGCGGTAAAAAAGATATTAACAAATGAATATAATATAGCGCCTGAAAATATCAGCACAGTAGGTTTTGGTTCTACACAACCCGCCGCTGAAAATAGGCGCTCTAAATCAGGAACTCTGGAAAATAGGAGGGTGGAGATTTTTTCAAAGAGGAATCCGTAGTCTTAGGGGAGTTGGCATAAAAAATGCTAGGTATACATAAGGTTTATTAGGTGATAGATGGTGGATGCAGAGCGGCAGGGTAAATACGATATCCTATATAATATCAAGCTGTCGGAGTTCTATCAATTCGTAACCGAAGTGATGGGGGATTTCAACTATTCCCTATACCGCACGGTTAAAGAGATAGAAGGAAGAAGGCGGATAGAGACGTGGATTTACGGAGCCAATAAAGACGAACAGAAGGCGATAATCTGGCTAGAGGTGGTTAAACCTTCTGATAATCTTGATCCATACCTTACCACAGATGTTTTAAGGGCGATGAATGAAGAGAATATCACCCGCCTCTTCTTTTTCACCAACGGAAACCTCAATGAAGATGATCGCGACGTGCTGGAAGGCAACAACCACTTCATCTTTACCACAGAGGAGATTGTAGAAACCCTTATAGCTATAGAAGCGAAGCGTTCAATAAAGGTGGTGAAGCGGAGAAAAACTGTAAAAGTCCCCT
>JAISNW010000206.1 GCA_031276055.1 Deferribacteraceae bacterium
CACGGCGGCGGGCAAGACCTTATATTCCCCCACCATGAAAACGAGATAGCCCAGAGTGAGGCTAAAACAGGAAAATCTTTTGCCCGCTTCTGGATACACAACGGCTTTGTAAATATAAAAGAAGAGAAGATGTCTAAGTCGTTGGGGAATTTTTTCACAATTCGAGATATATTAAAGATAGTTGACGGTGAAACTTTGCGTTTTTTTCTCCTTACCACCCACTACCGCAGCCCATTGGAATACTCACAAAATAAACTTTTTGAGGCAGAAAGTTCGCTGGAGCGCATATATTACTATAAAGATGAATTGGCTTATTGCCTCCCTTCTGCTAAAGGGCTTAACGCATTAAGCGAAATTGACGGCTTAAAAACCGCTTTTTATGATGATTTTAAGAGAGCCATAACTGATGATTTCAATACCCCCAGCGCTATATCGGTAATCTTTGAGATGGTGCGCACTGCTAATAAACTCCTTTCAGCAAAGCTGCAGGAGAGTTCCCTATTAAAACTTAGGGAAGTTTCCGCCGAAATATTTAATACGGTGGACAAAGTATTAGGTATAGCAGGGAGGAATAGTTCAGAGTGGTTTGCCGCTAATTCAGCCATTGATGCAGCTAGTGTGGAAGAGGCTATTGAAAAAAGGGATAAAGCTAGAAAAGAGAGGGATTTTGCCGCCGCTGACGAAGTGCGCAGCTGCCTTGCTGAACAGGGGGTAGAGTTAATTGATACTGCCGACGGCACAACCCGATACCGAACCAGAAGGATTAGAAAGCTGCCTAACTCATAAGAGCAAGCGCTTATCAACTCAAAGGGCGCCGGGGAGCGGGGACCTTCCCCCCGGCGCCCTTTTTGAGGTGTTTTATAAACCAGACTTACAACATTTAATACGCAATCGTATTCAACTATTAGGTATATATACCAAGATTCATGGAGAGTCAATAAAAAAATAAAATATTTTTAAGAAAATTATACTTTTATAATTTTTCTGTTGCCGCTATAAATAAGAAATTTAATTTTTCCATTGATTATTGCCCTTATTTTGATAATATCTTAGTTGATTTGCTGGGCAGTATGCTTGGCGGCTATAAGTATTTAAGTATATATAATAAACAGTTTTGAGGGTATTATGTTAAGAGTTTTGTTATTTTTAGCTACAAATATAGCAGTATTAATTGTGGCAAGCATCACCCTCTCCCTGCTGGGAGTTAGGGGATATCTAACTGAAAATGGGATAAACTTTCAAGCTCTTCTCTTGTTTTGCTTTGTTTTTGGGATGTCGGGCGCTTTCATCTCGCTGCTGCTCTCCAAATTTTTAGCGAAGATGGCAACAAAAACACGTTTAATCACAAAGCCTGCAAATGAGCGCGAAGCATTCCTTGTGCAAACTGTCGGCATGTTGGCGAGGCAGGCAAATATCGGGATGCCCGATGTAGGAATATTCCCAGCAGAGCAAGCTAACGCTTTTGCCACCGGCTTTAACAGAAATAAAGCGTTGGTTGCTATCAGCCAGGGGATGCTGAGCAGATATACTGAAAGCGAGATTAAAGCTGTTCTTGCCCATGAGGTTTCCCATGTTGCAAACGGAGATATGATCACCATGACTCTTCTGCAAGGGGTTATAAACACCTTTGTAATGTTTTTAGCCCGCGTGATAGGCTATACCGTAGACAAGGCGGTTTTTAGAAGTAAAGAGATAGGGATAGGCTATTATATTGTTGTTTTCCTCTGTGAGATAATCCTATCAATATTGGCGTCTATTATAGTTATGTGGTTCTCCCGCCGCCGTGAATATGCTGCAGATGCAGGAGCAGCCCGTTTTGCGGGTTCAACCTCAATGATAGAGGCATTAGAGCATCTGCAAAAAGAGAGCGGGATGCCCAATCAGATGCCCCAGAGCTTAAACGCCTTCGGCATTGCTGAAGGAAAACACAAAGGTTTCAGCCTCGCCCACCTATTTGCGAGCCACCCGCCTTTAGAAAAAAGGATAGAAGCGTTGCGGAAAGTTTAGCGCCGCCATGAAGAGGGTTTTTCTTTTCTCTCTTATTATAATATCCGCGCTCTTGCTCTCCTGCACCAAGAAGGTGCAAGACGATGCTGTTGTTTTGGGAGTTATGCCCTCTATGGATTACCTTCCGCTGGCGGTCGCGCTTGAGCAAGGCTATTTTGAAGATGCGGGCTTAAAATTTACTATTAAAAAGTTTTTTTCAGCTGTGGAGCGGGATGCCGCTTTTCAGAGCGGCAATATTGACGGAACCGTGATAGACTATACGGGGGCGGTTCTTCAGAGAGCAGGCGGCATCCCGTTAAAGTTGGCGTCAGCTTGTGATGCGCCGTTTTATATAGTTGCAGGCAAGCACACTAAAATTGCAGATATTTCAGGGCTTAAAGGGAAAAAGACTGCCGTTTCGCAAAATACCGTCATCGATTACTGTATAGATAGGGCGCTCGCCCTTGCGGGGCTCAAGCCTGCCGATATTGAAAAGGTGGAGATTAACCGAATACCGATGCGCTATGAGATGCTAGACAGCGGCAAAATTGACGCCACAGCTCTTCCAGAGCCGTTTGCATCTAAGGCGCGCAACACCGGCAATACTATTATAACCTCCAATGCGGAGTTAGGTTTTGCAATCACCGGGATAATCTGGACAGAAAAGGCTCTTAGTGAAAAGAGAGAGCTGATAAAAAAGCTCTACTCGGTTTATAATATGGGTGCTCTTTATATCCGCACCCATAATATAGATGATATGAAAGGCGCTCTGATAGCTGAAATGGGGTTCACAGAGGAGGAGCTCGCGGGCGCAGCCATCCCCCATTATAACGATGCCCTCCCCCCTTCGCTGGAGGATTTAACCGCCGTTTCAGAGTGGCTTATTGAACGGGGGTTGATTGACAGAAATTTTGATCCCAAAAGCCTTATAGTTGACGGAATTTTAACAGAGTAATGCTTGTTGTTAGGGGGCTATCCGCCGCTTATGGAGCACGCCCTGTTTTTCAAAATGTATCTATTACGATAGCTAAAGGGGAGCTTTACGCCCTTATAGGACCGTCCGGTTGCGGTAAATCAACCTTCTTGAAGGTGTTGTGCGGGGTAAAAGCAAAAAGTTCAGGTGAGCTTCTATCCGCAGGACGGGAGATTGCTATCGGCTATGTGCCGCAAAATTACGGGCTGTTGGAGTGGAAAACCGTTTATAAAAATATCACCCTCCC
>JAISNW010000209.1 GCA_031276055.1 Deferribacteraceae bacterium
GCCCGCAATATTAATTTAATATTATAGATTGAAAATATTTGCATAATCACTCCTCCTTTATCAATATACGCATATTGTTTTTCTTCAACATTCTTAAATATAATATTAATGTTGGAATAAAGTCTGTTGTCATTCCAATACCAAACAATAATGATATGTTCAATAATGATGGAACAAATATTCCTTTAAGATACAATATAAAGGCTATACCATAATAACATACATCAATGCAGATAGATTGTATTAGCATATAATCCGTTAGTCCGATACCATAAAAAGTGCTGTCGCATATATGGTTAAAGATAAATGTAATATAAAATACTGTTTGAATAAGCACAATATAATATACCGTTTCATATAGATCAACATTCATAACAATGCGTAAAAACGGCTTCCACAAAGGAATACTTGCAAGCCATAACAATGCAAATATAACAGTCAAAATAATATAACCAAACGTTTTTGTTTGAATATTGTGTTTGTCTTCTCCAACTTCCTTTTTTATTAAATCCCCAAGAGCCAATGCGGGCAATAACAGCCAATTCCAAATAAAATTATTTGCAACCCAATATGATCCCTGTTCAGAAACCATATTCACCATTCTGATTATCATTATTGAAAAAACAACATTTCTTATTAATGATTCAATGCCGGAATATTTGCCAACTTGAAACCATTCTTTTACCCATGAAAAAGACATTTTGTTGCTGATAAATATGGACATATTCTCTTTTTTGAGTAGAAACAGACAAATCATAAGATTTATACAGTTTACTATTATATTGGTAATTGCAATGCCATTAACGCCTATTTTTAATGAAATATCCAAATTACTTACCAAAAAAGCATCTAATAAAATTGAAAGCATCATTTGAATTACCAAAGTTAGGTACATATAGCCGTCTTTTTTGAGTATGATGAGAACAGTAAGCATAAATTTAAACAATGTCGATAATAATGCCGCAACAGTTTCAAGCCTTACATAATCGACCGTTGCGTCAATCAGTTCTTTATCCTGCGCCATAAATATGACAAGCGGTTTTGCAAAAAAAAATAATATGCAGGATAAAACAAAATATATTATCCCTGTTAAAAGAAGCCCTCCCTTTATCTTGTTTGTAAATTCATTTTTGTTCGACAATGATTTGCCCAAAACGAAAAACAATGGAAGAATTAACGCTTCCTGAATAATTTCATAAAATAAACTCACCCATGACAATTGGCTGGCAATATTAAATCCCCAATCATTAGGCATTTCTCCCAGAAAAAATATCCTTACCGTCTGGTAAATCGTAGGGAAAAGCATTAATAACAAAATTGCCGAAAACAGCCGATAATCTATAGATTTTAATGCCATGGTAATTGCTTTCATCTGTTCAAACGCTCCTTTCCAGAAAGGGCATCATGTTCATTATTTTGCATCACTTTTCAATAAATTCCCAAAAATTTCAGCCCATATGTCGCATAACGTTCCGGCTGTTTACGACGTAAACAGTCCTGTTATGCGACGTACCCGTTTTTTTACATTGCCAATTTTATTTTTTTGGTTTTATTGCTCTTGTTGCAATATATTGAGGTATATTATATTGCTAATTCTCTCTAGCTTTCTCCATGATTTTTGGGAGCACCTCGTTTAATAGGTATACATCTGTTTCAAGCCGTTTTTTCATCTGATTTACAGCATAGCTTACGGTGGAGTGGTCTTTCTTAAAGATGCCGCCTACCTCTTTAAGAGAGAGGGATAATTTTTCCCGCAGCAGATACATAGTGATCTGTCTTATCTCTACTATGCTCTTTGTGCGTTTGTGGGAGTATATATCTGCTTTTTTTATCTTAAAAATGTCAGTTACAGCATTTATAAGGGCGTCAATTGTGGGGATGAATAGTTCAGCGGCTTTGAATATCTGCCACTCTTTCAAGGTTTTTAGGATGTAATCTTTTGAGAGAGGGGCGTTATCGAGCGAGGCTTTGAGGGCGGATGTTTTGAGCACCCCTTCAAGACTCCGCACATCATTTACCTTAATATTTTCAGATAGGAATAACGCTGCATCTTCTTCGATAGTTATATTGGCTTCTTCAGCTTTTTTCATAAGGATGGCGACTTTCTCCTCTACATTGGATGGTTCTATAGCCGCCAGCAATCCGCCGCGAAAACGCGAACGGAGTCGGTCGTCTATATCAAGCTGCTGCGGGGTTTGGTCGGAAGTTATTATTATCTGCTTGCTGCTGGTGTGCAGAGCGTTGAATATATCAAAAAATATCTCCTTGCTTTTAGCGGAGACCATCAGTTGTATATCATCTAACATAAGCAGATCAACTTTAGAAAAACGTTCTCTCATTGAAACTACCTTCTCTTGCTCGCTTTTTCCATCTTTTATGGCAAAAAGGTTGAGAACGTCTTGCATAAAATCTTTACAACCGATGTATATCATATTCATCTTTGGGAATTCAACGTGAAGACGGTTGCCTACAGCGCTCATAAGGTGTGTTTTGCCTAAACCTGTTTCGCCGTATATGAAAAGCGGGTTGCAATAGCTGAAATTGCCCTCTGCTATAGCAAGAGCCGCCTTATAAGCAAACTGATTGGATTTCACGGGGACAAAGCGTTCAAAAGTCATATCAGGGCTAATGCCGGGTATCGGCTTAAACTGCATTGAATCTTGTTTTGTTTGGGAGCTTTGAGCAGGCGCCTGATCTGATGCTTGTGCTGCTGTTTGGTGCGCTGTTCTATCTATGAATAATCTTACTGCTGCATTAATGGAAAACTCTTCTTCCAATATCTTTTTTATCAACTTTAGGAATTTTCGTTCAATCCAGTCGCGCTGGAATTTATCATTGCATCTAATTAAAAGTTCAGTTGCGGAGATGCTCTCAATCTTTGCAGGTTTAAGCCATGTATTGATATGCACCTCTGAAACGCCGTAGCTTTGCATTAGAGATTTAAGCACGCTATCCCAAAGAGCGTCATTCCGTTGCATTTATTGCAATATCCTCCTTATTCAATGTGAGATGCTTTGCATAGAGAAGTTCAGGAAATCTAACACCGTAGTATAAAGGTATTTTGTTAATAACGCAATATTCCGTTACATAAGAAAATAGGGGGGCAAGATCAGTGACTACAGCTCTAGCAGCTTTTAGACGGCTTAAAGATGAGAGGTTGGGAATTCTTGAACAAAATATCTCTGCACCGTTTGCGCCCGCCTGCCCTTTAAGCTCTTGAACAGCCCCTAGAGAGCTGCACGGCAGTTTAGCGCTGTCAGCTGTGTTATCCGTCTGCTTTTCAGCTATAAGCCCCATATACTTTATATCTTCTTTATAAATATCATAAACCGCAGCTTGAGCGGAGCACCTATAGATATAATTCTCTTTATATTCTAAGACGGGCTCAATATTTGAATAGTAGCTGTCGTTTGCAAGGCGGCGGATGTCGTCAGATTCAAAAGAGAAAACGCTCTTTTCATCTATAATCTTTTTGCGGGTTTTCATATACCGCCCATGCTCTAAAAGGGTGTTTCTAACGGTTTTGTGAAAGAGCGAAGCCGCGCTTAAAAGGGCATCCCGCCCATTTAATGCAGTATGCAGCGTTGCGAGCGTTTGAAGAATCTTTTTCTTATGGGTGAAAAGTTTCAGGGGAGTCAGCTTTGTAAATAGAGAAGGCGGCTCTATCTGTAAAGGCGGGGGGAACGATATTAAAACCGGAGGCGCTGCAGGGTCAAAATATTCGGGGATTTCTAAAGTTTTTCCGCCCATAAAAAAAGATGAATCTTTGCGGGAGAGGAACACTGCTTGCAACAGCTCATAATCATCCAGGATGGTTAGGGCTTTTAGGTAAGCAAACCCCTCTAAAAAGAGAAAATTTAGAAAGATAGCCATAAAGGTGATCCGAAAGGCAGGTTCAAAAAAATCTTCGTTAAAAATTTCATAACCGCCTCTCTTATCTACAGATGCGGCTATCTCTTCTAAAAGCTGCGCTATCTCTTGAGAGGTCATCTTTTTTGCGAGCAAGAGTCGCGGCTTTGAACGAGCCTGCTTAAAAAGCTCTTTTTGCCGCGGTAGATAAGAAGCGCCGAAAAGCTCTAAATTCATCCCTGCTTCCTTATAGCGCGCTGAAAGGGCGGAGATATTTGCATATATCCGCCCTGCAAGCGAAATAATGGACGGAGACGGGAGTTTAAGATCAAATGCAAGAAAGTAAACGGCTAAAATATCAGGGAAACGGCTGACCAGCCCTTGCAGATACGGGGATGCCGCCTCTGGAAAGAGCGCCCCCATAAACCCTCTGGAAAATAGAGTCTTATCCCCCACGCTGCTTTCTAAGCTGTCATATTCAGAAACTGTAAGCGGGCGCGGGATGAGAGGGTCAATCTCTGTTTTAGGGGTAAACTGATATTCTTCAATTTTTACAACAGAAGCTGCGCCGTCAACTATTATAATCTGCACTGTATAGCTTTCGCCTTTCATATAGGATAGGAGGGCTTTTTTAACCTCAAAGAGAAATCTTGCTAGGATGGAAAATTCATCGACCGTTAAAGTTATCCCTCTTTTAATAATGCGGATATTATCCCCATATACGCCTTTAAGGATTACAGCTTCGCCTTCACCTTCAAAGATATGGTAGAAACCTGGGTTATTGCGGTAGTGGGGGAAAACAGCTAAGGATTTCCCCCCTCTTTTTTCGTCAGGAGAAGAGGTCAACCCCGCCTCAGAGAGTTTATCAAATAGGGGAACATCCATAAAAAAATAGTTAGCTTTTTACGCGGCTGCTTCTAATATGCAGCTCTCTAAGCTGCTTTTCATCTACAAAGTTAGGCGCGCCGCACATAATATCGGCGGCTTTCTGAGTTTTAGGGAAAGCTATAACATCACGTATAGACTCTGAACCGGTGAATATGGCGCAAATTCTATCAATGCCAAAGGCTATCCCGCCGTGCGGCGGCGTGCCGTATCTCAACGCTTCTATAAAATAGCCGAAACGTTTTTCAAGCTCTTCGGCAGAAAATCCCATAAGGGAGAATAGCTGCTTTTGCAGATCGCTCTGGTGTATACGGATACTCCCGCCGCCTATCTCCGTGCCGTTTAAGACGAGGTCATAGGCGTTTGCCCGCACATTCTTAGGTTCAGCAGATAAGATAGCGATATCCTCCTCAACAGGGGAGGTGAAGGGGTGGTGAACCGCTGTCCAACGCCGTTCTTCTGCGCTCCACTCAAGCAGCGGGAAGTCAAACACCCATGTGAGAGCATATTTATCAGCTTTTATCAGCCCAAGTCGGCGGGCAAGTTCGATCCTAAACTTAGACATATATAGGTTTACCAGCTTTGTATCCCCTGCACCGAAGAATATAATATCTCCGGGTTCGCCTTTAAGCTCGCGGATAATCTCTCTAGTAGGCTCTTCCCCTAAAAATTTTAGCAGCGGAGATTGCAAGGAATCGGCGTTTACTTTAATATACGCCAGCCCTTTTGCTCCTAGCGCTGTTACAAAATCAGTGAGGGAGTCAATATCTTTACGAGATAGCTTTTCTGCCGCGCCTTTTGCATTTATAGCTTTAACTGAACCTGTTTTTGCCGCATCTCTAAAAACCCCAAAACCGCTCTCTTTCACAAGGCGGTTTATCGTGGCGAGGTGCAGTTCAAAGCGGGTGTCAGGGGCGTCATGCCCGAAACGTTCCATAGCATCGGCATAGCTCATCGCAGGGAATGGGCGGGGGATATCGATATTAAGTATATCCTTAAACAGCTGAACAAATAGCGGTTCTATGAGGG
>JAISNW010000240.1 GCA_031276055.1 Deferribacteraceae bacterium
AACATCAACACTTTATCCAGTTTCGGTGCAGCAAAATCCGCCAACTTTTTTATAAAAGAGTTCGGTTTGAGCTCCCTTAAAGTTTCAAGGGCGCTGGGCATAAATTCAATCAGAAGAACAACGGTATAGCCCATAATGCACACTGCCACTTCAAAGAGAACAGAGTTCGTCTGCCACCTTGAGGGCATCATAAAGCCGTAAGCATTCCAGTAGCGCCCTATATCCACCATAACAGAGAGCCCTGCAAGCGCATAGCCGAAAAAGCTGGTAACTAAGGCGGAGCGAATCATCGGGTGGTATTTCCATCCATTAAATATATAGCAGAGGATAGCCACAGAGTAGCCGCCGCAGGCGAAGGCTGAACCAGCCGCTACATCATAGGCAAGCCACACCCCCCAAGGATAGCCGTCTGAAAGGTTTGAGACCACGCCGAGCCCGAATACAAGCCTATAGCCTATAACCGCGAACCCCGCCGCCATGATAAGAGCCAACACTACAGTGGTGGGTGTGATAAGTTTGCCGGGAGCCTTCACATATGTATGTTCACTGCTCATTTTTCTCCTCCGTCGCCTTTAGAGCGGCGTTTGTGCTGAATGAACGCCACCGCCGCCAAAGTTGCGTAGAGCGCCACCGGTGCTATCGGCACATGGTTGAAAGTTTTATAAAGGGTATGTTGAATCTTTTCAGATCTACTTGCATAAGAGTAGTTCGGCAGATTGGGAAGCCCCAGCTTTTCAAAATCAACCCTGGAGATGTATAAAACGTTAGTGCCGCCGTAATCAAATTCACCGTAAATCTTGTTTATGTATTTATCTGGGTTTTCGGCGAGCCTCCGTTTAGCTTCTGCAAGCAGGACGCTCCTTTTATCGTATATAACAGCTTTTGCGGGGCAAACTCTGCAACAGGCGGGGGTGCCCGCCTCTGTTTGACGGCACAGTTCGCACTTGCTGATTTTAGGGAAAGCTGCATGCCATTCAAATGTGGGCACATTAAATGGGCAAGCCATCTGGCAGTAGCGGCAGCCGATGCATATCCCTTTATCGTATTGCACCACCCCAGTGACAGGATTTTTTGTCATCGCCTTTACAGGGCAGGCGGAAACGCAGCCAGGAGAGTTGCAATGGTTGCACTGCCTCTTTATAAAAGCGAAATCGTTAAGATCCTCTGGGTTCTGGTAGAGTTTAATAATATTTTTGGTGCGGTAGTCAAGCTCATAAACATCTTGCCACCTCTGCTCTGATAGAGCCTTTTCATCTAATTCAGAGGAGGGATCCGCATCAAAGTTCTCGCTGCGGCAGGCATATACGCACGCCTTGCACCCTACACAGAGGGTAGAATCGTAAAGCATCCCCACTTCGTCAGCTCCAAACCCCTTTTCCTCGCTTGCTGAGGTTAGGGTTGGCGAAAGGGCGGTAAGACCGATTCCCGCAACAGCAGTTTGCAGAAAACGTCTTCTAGTGCTTTTCATCTGCATCCCCCTCTTCAACTGTTGCAGGCAGCGATTTTCCTTTCCCTGCCGCATAGCCTAGAGCAGCTCCCGCCGCTGCGCCGACTACAAGGGTAGTTATTGCGCCTACAGGTTTGCCTTGCGGTTCTACTGTAGAAGGAGGATACCATGAAGGCGAAGCGGGGTGGTAAACCTGTGCTTTATCTGATATCTTTTTATAAAAGGCAATTTTATCCTCCGTGCAGCCGACGCACGGATGCCCTATAGAAATAGGCCAAACAAGCCCCTCACTGAAACGGAGCACACTGCAGTTAGCAAAAGTTTCAGGACCTTTGCAGCCAAGCTCATAGAGGCAATAGCCAAGTTTGTGGGTTTCATCGCCATAGGCTTTTGCAAAACGTCCTGCATCAAAGTGTGAACGCCTTTCACAGTGATCGTGAATCCTGCGCCCATAGGCGAAGAGGGGGCGGTTTTGCGCATCAAGCTCTGGAAGTTTCCCTAAAGAGACAAAATATAATATAGTTGCAGGAAGGTTGTATGGGTTCGGAGGGCAGCCCGGAAGGTTTATTAAAGGCTTATTCGCCACAAGGGAGGCGGCGCTTACAGCCCCAGTAGGGTTAGGATAGGCGGCAGGGATTCCGCCGAAAGCGGCGCAGGTGCCGAGGCAGACCACAGCCAACGCCCCGTCAACAGCTTCTTCAAGCGATTTTTGCGCCGTCTTCCCGCCGATTTTACAGTAGATTCCTCCCTCTTTTAGAGGAACAGCGCCTTCTACTACAAGGATGTAGCTGCCGCGGTTGTTTTCAATAGCGCTTGCTAAGGCATGTTCTGCCTGAAAGCCCGCACCAGGCATCAAAGTTTCCTGATACTCTAAGTTTATGATGTCAAAGAGGAGATCGGCTACGCCAGGGTGATCGGAACGTAAAAGAGATTCAGAACAGCCCGTGCACTCTTGAAAGTGCAGCCAGATAACTGCAGGGCGTTTGTCTTCATCTTGAGCGGCTTGCGCCAATTTAGGCGCCATCGCCGCCGGCAGCCCCAACATAGCCGTCACCGCCGTGATAGTCTTCATAAAATCACGGCGCGAGACAGCCCCGCCTAAAGCTAGATTTATCATAATTTTTTCCCCTAAAATTATATATACAGCCGATATTAAGCGCATACCGTGTATACTTCTTAAAGTCTAGCCAAAATTTAGGAAAATTTCAAGTTGTATTTGCACTTTATAGAGCTATTGTGAGCGTGAACGTTTACGATCTCTTACGAGTAAACCCGCTCAAAAATAATAAAATAATTCCTTGACACGCATTTTAATAATATCTATTATTCTACCTTAAATTTAGATATAGGCGCAATGTTTAGGGAAATGAGTGAAAAGCTCATACTGCCCCGCAACTGTAATGCCGGACTGCTTTTGCATTATGCCACTGTATTTTACGGGAAGGCGCAAAGGCGGGAAGATGGAAAGTCAGGATACCTAAGCAATGTGCAGCCAACGCATCTTCGAGGGAGGAATTTATGCGTGTTGCTAACTTGCGGCAAATTTTCGCCGTCTTCGGTTTTCTCTTTTTTTTCTCTTTTTTCTCAGTTTATGCTCAAGAGGAAGAACCTTTCATTCTTGATGAGGTGGTGGTTACTGCAACGGTAGAGCCCGCGCCGCTCTCTGAGACTGTCAGCAGCGCCACAGTAATAACAAAAGAGGAGATACAGAGGAAAAACCCTGTCACTTTTGAAGAGCTTTTAACAAGCGTTACTGATCTGCATATCTATAATACTGGCTTAAACTCTACTTCCGTAGGAATTAGGGGGGCTCACTCCAGGGAAACACTCTTTCTGATAGACGGAATCCCGTTTACCGATCCGTCTAGCCCTACCGGACAAGCATCTTTTGCTGCTATCTCCCCTCTTTTGGCGGATCATATTGAGGTAGTTACCGGTCCATCCTCTGCTTTTTACGGCTCGGGCGCTATGGGCGGTGTTATAAATATCGTTACGAAGAAAGATTCAGGCTCTTCTGTATACGCTCAAGGGGGTTCATACGGAGCCTACGGTGCAGGGGGGATATACTCAGGCAGATACCTTACGGCTGGGGCAACCTATTATAGTGAAGACGGCGTATCCTTAGCGGATAAGAAGTTCGGCAATACCGAGAAAGACGGTTATAACGCCAAGAGCCTCTTTGTTAAACACTATCTGGATGATTTTAACGGCTACCACCATGAGATAAGCATTATGCAGAACACCAGCCATGTGGAGTATGACGGCGATCAGATTGATTATAAGAATTATTCAGATACAACCTATACCGCCGCCAGATTTGCCGTCGGCTATAAAATAAACCCATATTTTGATCCAACTATTACGGCTGGAACAGTGGTGACAGACAGGTTCTACTACGAATATAATCCGTGGGGATTCCCTCCCAATTATGAGGAGACAACCTACGATGGGCAGAGTAATTTTGTGGAGCTTGCCAACAAGCTGACATTCGGCAAAATAGCTGCCGTAAATTTAGGCGGGGTATATACTAGGAACGAGGCAGCAACAACCTCTATTTATCCTAGTTATGCCGGCAATACCGCATATGCCGAAACAAAGGAGATATACCTAAACGGAGTTATTAAGCCTATTGAAGGCTTAAATATCCAACTCGGCGGACGTTTCTCTGATGTGGAAGGTTTTAAGGAAACCTATACCTATACCGCGGGCGCAAGCTATCTTATAGCGCCGATAGGTTTAACTGTGAGGGCGGCGGCTGGCACCGCCTTTAAGGCGCCCACATTGGATGACCTCTATAATCCAAATTGGGGGAATAAAGAGTTAAAAGCACAAAACAGCTCCTCTTGGGAGGTGGGGGTTATAGAAGAGATCATCTCTAAAAAACTCTCCGTCAATATTACCTATTTTGATACCGAGTTTAAGAACCGAATACGGTATGATTACATATCTACTTTCTATAACTCAGATTCCGCCCGCACCAAAGGGGTGGAGGCAGGAGCAGCGGCAAACTTCTCCATTGTTTCAGCAAATCTCTCCTACACCTATACTGACTTTGAAGAGGTAAATAGCGGCGTTAAGATAAAAGTGACGCGCAGACCTGAAAACAAAGCGAAAGCCTCTATTGCGGTTAAACCTATCAGAGAGTTCACCGCCGCTTTGGAAGGTGTGTATGTTAGTAAGTTGAGGGATACTGACTTTGTTGTTACCAATGCTCCCGTTGAATTAAGCGACTATACCCTAGTTTCGCTCTATCTAACCTATGAACCGATAGAGAGCTTAACGCTCTTTGCAAATGCTAAAAACTTACTGGATAAAGAGTATGCCAACGTTTATGGCTATGCAACCAAAGGGTTAGACATTGTAGGCGGAGTAAAATACAGCTGGTAGTATTTGGGCGGCAATCCCCCCGCTATAATTTGCAAACTTTGAACATTTTTTCAAGGGGGGTGCCGCTTAAAAAGAG
>JAISNW010000021.1 GCA_031276055.1 Deferribacteraceae bacterium
AACATCTCTGAACTTTTTACTTACATTTATGGAGATCACGACGCCCTCTTTTGCATATTCTTTCGTGCAAAGTATTCAGAGGCGATGAGGGCTAAAAAGGCAAATATAAGCGATATAACGGCGATTCTAACTACCGCATGCTCCTGTCCTGGAATCTGCAGCTGTGAATATAGAGCGAGCGGCAAGGTTTTAGTTTCCCCTGGAATATTTGACACAAACGTTATCGTTGCTCCAAACTCCCCAAGGCTGCGGGCGAACGCCATAACAGTTCCAGAGATTATCCCGCTCATACATAGGGGAACGGTTATGGTAAAAAAAACTTTCAACCTCCCCGCGCCTAGCGTTCTAGCCGCATCCTCAAGATTCTTATCCACCCCTTCCATCGATATTCTTACAGCGCGCACTAATAAAGGGAATGCTATAACAGCGCTCGCTAAAGCCGCCCCTTTTATATTGAATGCAAAGCTAAAGCCGAATATCTCAAATAGCGGTTTGCCGATAATCCCGCGCTTTCCAAAGAGGATAAGGAGGATATACCCCGTCACAACAGGAGGAACCACCATAGGAAGGTGCAAAAGAGAATCTAAAACCCCTTTTCCTATAAAGTTCTTTCGGGCTAAAAGCCACCCTAGTATAATTCCAAAGGGGAGGCTAAAGCCTGCTGAACTTACCCCTACTATTAGGCTCAACTTAGCTGCTTCAAGCTCGGCAGGCGTTAAAAAATCCAGCAACTCAACCTCGATGCAAGTCTAGTTTTATACAAAATTTATATTATCAAAAAAGTATAAAATATAAAAGCTATTTTATTCAGTAAAAATTGTAAAAAGAGAGCATTTACGCAAGAGCAGGCAAGGAGAATTGCATATCTGTATATTTTTAGGTATAATCGCTAAAAAAGGAGTTTGCGGGTGTTAGATATTAAACAGATCATTACCGATGCAGATTATGTTAGAGAACGTCTTCTCACACGGGGTGCAGATATCCCCCTTGAAAAGATAATAAAAGCCGCCGCACGCCGCAAACAGTTGATAGCAGAGAGCGATGAGCTTAAAAGAAAGCGCAATGAACTCTCACGTCTGATAGGCAGGTTGAAGAATGAAGGGAAGGATGCCTTAGACCTTCAGAGCTTTTTAAGTGAAGATTCTAGAGCCTTAAGGGAGGTAAAAGAATCTGCTGTCCGCATGGAGAGGCTTGACAAAGAGTTAAAAGAGCTTGAAGTTGAATTGGAGCAGCTGCTCTTAGTTATCCCCAATCTGCCGGATGCGTCTGTTCCTATCGGAAAAGATGAGCGGGATAACCCTGTCTACCGCATCCATGGGGATAAACCGGTATTTTCCTTTCAACCCAAAGCGCATTGGGATTTGGCGGGAGATTCCCTTGACTTTGAGCGGGGCGCAAAGATCAGCGGGGCGCGCTTTACCATCCTTAAAGCAGCAGGAGCGCGCTTAGAGCGGGCTCTTATTAACTTTATGATGGATCTTCACGCCCAGAACGGCTATACGGAGGTTATCCCCCCTTTGATGATCAAAGCAGACGCCTTGCAAGCTACAGGGCAGCTCCCAAAATTTCAAGAGGAGCTCTTCTGGTGTGAAAGAGACGGACTCTATCTTTCACCTACAGCGGAAGTGCCTGTCACCAATATGTTTGCCGGAGAAGTGCTGACGAACCTCCCCCTCTCTTATACTGCCTATTCAGCATGTTTTCGCCGTGAAGCGGGCTCTTACGGCAAGGATGTAAGGGGGCTTATACGCCAGCACCAATTCAACAAAGTGGAGTTGGTGAAGTTTTCCACCCCCGAAGAGAGTATGAACGAGCTGGAGAAGATGCTAGATTCCGCCTCTTTAGCGCTTGATCAGCTAGGGCTTCATTATAGGGTAGTTGTATTGTGTACAGGCGATATGGGCTTTGCTGCAGCTAAAACATATGATATAGAGGTTTGGATGCCTGCTCAAGGGGTTTACCGCGAAATATCAAGCTGCAGCAACTGTAAAGATTTTCAAGCCCGCCGCGCTAATATCCGCTATAGGGGGGGTGACGGCAAATTGGCTTATGTGCACACCCTAAACGGCTCCGGGCTTGCTGTAGGGCGAACGATGGCGGCTATCATTGAAAACTGCCAGAATGAAGACGGCTCTATCAACATCCCAACGGCGCTTAGGCAGTATATGCGCACAGATAAGATGCAACTTTAATGCCGTGCATCTTAGTTGCAGGCGCCCCGCTTTCTGGCGCTTTTAATAGAGAACTCCTTGAAAAGATTGCAAAAGCAGATCTTCTGGTTGCAGAGGAGCGCAAGAGCGCCCTTAGGCTTTTAACGGCGGCTAAGAGGCGGGATATCCCATTTATCCTGCTGAATGAACACTCAACTACAAAAGATATCCCAGCTATAGCAGAGCTTGCCGCCAAAAAAGATTTCACTGTCTTTGTAAGCGATGCAGGCACTCCGTGCATTGCTGATCCTGATTACCGTTTCATAGACGCATGTATAGCCTTAGGTGTAGAGATGCGAACGCTCCCTGGTGCATCCAGCATAACCGCAGCGTTGAGCGTATCAGGTTTTGATGCAGCGCGCTTCAACTTTTTTGGTTTTCCCCCAAAACAGGCGGCGGCTAGAGCAGATTTCTATAAGGAGCTTGCTTGCTGCCCTTTCACAGCCGTTTTTTTGGAACGCCCATACGCATTGGAAAGAACTGTTAAAGAGTTGGCTGAACACAACTTTTTTGTGAGCATCTCTATAAGTTTAGGCGGCGTTGATGAAAAAAATCTACGCGGCTTTGCGAAAGAGCTTATAGGAGAAGTTAAAGGGATAAAAGCCCCTTTTACTGTAGTAAAGAGGGGATGACGCACGCTGCGTTCGCAATTATCCTGAGTGGACGAGCCGTTCACACTCGCATATATGGCGGCGCAAAGATTTTGCAGCAAATTCTGCAAGTTTGACAGGCACGGCATTGCCTATCATCTGCTCCACTTCCGTTTTATTGCCCAACCATCTGAAATTCGGCGGGAATGTCTGAATAAGCGAACGTTCAAACGTTGTTAGGGAGCGGAGTTTGCTGTTCAATTTACACGCATCGTTAGGATGTCCTAAATATCCAGGCGGTATAGGGCGGTTCATTCCGCGCATGGTTGGTGCGGGTTCATCAATTGAATAAACTGCGCGGCGGCTGTAATTTCGCGGATGGCGGTAATAATACTCAAAGTCGAGCGATTGACCAAAATAATCACGCAATGTCATTTTTTTACTACTAAGATTTTTGGCGATATAATCTGTCAAAAAGCCATCTTTGTTGTTAAGAGAACCAATACAGAAGAATCGTTTACGTTTCTGCGGAGCGCCGCACAAACTTGCATCAAGAACAACTTCGGTTAAGCCATAATCAGCGTTCTTAAAAGCGCGCCGCGCCGCTGAATATGAAACGCTCTTTTGAACACGATCAACATTCTCCATAACAAACCAACGCGGACGGATGGCTGCAGTAATTTCAGCAAAAGCTTTAGTCAATGCAGCCTGTTTATCTTCAACTCTCTTTCCTGCATGTGAAAAATCTTGACACGGAGGACCTCCGATAATTATATCAAAGGGAGGCAGCGCTTTAATCTTTGGAATAACATTTTGAATGTCCGATAAATCCTCGCGATAAACAGGGTGCTCAAAGTTAGCTTCATAGCAGGCAGCAGCAGTTTCCCAACGCTCAAAAGCACCAACAACTTCAAAGCCCATATTCTGAAATCCGAGTGAGAGCCCTCCGCAGCCTGCAAACAGATCTAGGACTTTTTTCATCTTAAAGCGCCGCCTTGATTTTTAACTATAATTAAATTATACTAGATAATCAGTATTGGCGTCAATACTTTGATCTCAGCAAAATAGGGCAGTTGCAAGGATGACAAACTTCAAAAGAGAAACTAGCGATGAACCATCAGGTTTGTTTGGCATTACCGTTCTGCCTACTTCGGGTACGGCAAATCTTAATGAGGATAAGTGGGGTTGCGAAATGGTGGTGCGTTCAGCTACAACTTCATATTGTGCACTAGGTATGTTTGATTCAGTAAAATCAGATTCCCCTACAGTTCGAGAAATTTTTGAGAGTACTTGTGCAGATATTGGCCAGAGCGGCGTTTTGATCAAACACTTTATTTTACAGTAAGAAATTAGCAATACTAAAAAAATTTAGCGCAGGCTTTACAAACGAAATTGTTCGGTTAAATGAACTCTTGCAGAGTTTATTTTTTTGCGCTATACTTACTAAGTATCTCTTTTAAGGGAAATTCCTGCGGAGGCGCTAAAAGTGAAAAAAGGGTTTACACTTGTAGAATTGGCTATCGTGCTCGTTATAATTGGGCTTATAACAGGTATGGCGGTTAAAGGGCGGTCTCTTGCGGCGGCGGCGGAGATGCGTGAAGAAGTAAACAAGATGCGCAAGTACGAACACGCTTTTGCAACTCATTTTGCCAAATCAGGCAAGTTTGTACCTATCCCTTACGACAACAACACCGACCCCGATGGCTGGGCAGATAATGTTTCTGGGCTCTTCTTGAAAGAAGGGTATCTTGTTAAGAAAGATTTAGTAATGAAGTATAGCACTAAAAATCCGCCAAACACTTACTTTGTGGCTGATCTGGTGAGCCTACCGGGGCAAGCGGGATACTTTTTAGACAGATCTATTGAAGACAGCGGGGTAATAAACTTCGGCGTGCTCATAGATAAAGGCGGAGAATCCCTTGATTATTTTATCTGCAACATTGAAAATATGAGCGATGATCGAAACACCCTCTCTGGTCTGGGGAGATTCGCTTATGAGAGCGGCGGTTCTGTTGTTGACAACTTTGAAGATAGAGAATATGCCGATTGCTCCGAGTTCACCGCTGCGGACACTCACTTATATGGGTATATAGTTTACTCTTATTGAATGCGTCGTTGTAAACTGCTTGCTGCCGTCTCTCTTATTTTTTCTATTCCATCCTTTGCAGGTGATGTTGATCTCTTTACAGCGGCAAGTGTAGGTGCAATTGCCTCTGTTGAGGAGGCGTTGTCTTCAGATTATAATGTAAATTCTGCAGACGGCTTTGGCAACACAGCCCTTCTTTTAGCGGCAGAGAATGGACATCTGCATGTGGTGAGATATCTTATAAAAGCTGGAGCAGATATAAACCGGCAGAATATATATGGCTATACCCCCCTCTTTTCAGCGGTTGTCAATGCCCATGCGGAAGTTATCAGAGAACTTGCTGCAAACGGTGCGGATGCGGCGCTTAGCAATATATACGGAACTTCCGCGGCGGATTACATCGCTTTTATCGGCTATAAAGATATTAATAGCTATATTGCAGCAATTTTATCAGGCGGCTTGCAGCGAAGGAGCGGTCCTAACTCCTTTAGATATTTAGCTCAAAATAACTACCCCTTGCTTGATAATCTTTCTGATGATATTCCCCGCCTATCTGAAAAAGCAGATGCACAAACTCTATATATGGCGGGGAAAGATTTAACAGACGGCGTTTCGCCTAAAAATGCCGAGTTAGGCAACATTTATCTTCAAAAAGCCTATGCTTTAGGCG
>JAISNW010000132.1 GCA_031276055.1 Deferribacteraceae bacterium
AACGTGAAGCAGGCGACAGCTTTCTAATCGGGGAGAACGAGTATATAGTATCAGGGGTTCTAAAACGCAGCGGCACTCAAGACGATGGGATGATCTTCGCCCCCCTCGCCGCCGCCCAATCTGTATTCAACAAGGAAGGGCAGATCACTATGTTGGGGATAAAGCTGGATAAAGATGCGGATATTGCCGCCTTTGAAGAGGAGCTTTATAAACTCCCTGATGTGCAGGTGGTATCTATGGCGCAGGTAAGAAACACCATAATGAGCCTTGTATCAAGCGCAAAAGTCATTGTGATGTCTATAGTGGCGATTGCCTTTGCAATAGCTATGTTCGGCGTGCTTAACACCGTTTTAATGTCTGTTTTTGAACGTTATCAAGAGATAGGGATTCTAAAAAGTATGGGGGCGATGCCTTTTGATATATTCAAGATGGTGCTCTTTGAAACAACTATCCTTTGCGGAATAGGGGGGATCATAGGGGTATCTGTTGCTATACTCATCTCTGGAGTTTCAGAATACGCCATCCGTTATTTTATCCCTTTTGCCCCAACAGGCGGCTTGATACAGATAAATTCAACCCTAGCCTTAACCTCTGTAGCGGCGATAATAGCTATCGGTCTAGCAGGCGGGATATACCCCGCTTTACGTGCTGCAAGCATACGCCCACTAAGCGCGATAAGAAGCGAAGAATAGGAGTATACAATGCCTGCATTAATTCAAGCAGATAATCTAGAAAAGGTTTATATGCGCGGAAGCGAATCTGTAAACGCCCTTAACGGCGTCTCTTTCAAGATCGATAAAGGGGAGATAGTCGCCATTGTAGGTCCTTCAGGCTCTGGTAAAACTACCCTAGTTAATATATTAGGGTGCTTAGATAATCCCACCCGCGGAAAACTCACCTTAGATTCAGAAGAGATATTTAAGGATGGTTTAGAACTCACCGAGAGCGAGCTTACTGAGATTAGGAGGAAGTATTTCGGCTATATCTTTCAAAAATTCTTTCTGCTTCCCACCCTTACAGTAAGGGAAAATATCCTCCTCCCTTCTGTTTTTCAGAAGAGGTTTAAGGCAAACGATAGGTATCTGCAAGATATTTTAGAGCTTTTGGGGATAGAAAAGCGCGGCGATTTCCTACCCAAAGAGATTTCCGGCGGAGAGCTGCAACGCGTGGCGATAGCAAGGGCTTTAATAAACAAACCTAAGATATTAATAGCTGATGAACCGACCGGCAACCTTGACAGCAAACGCTCAGAGGAGATAAAACAGCTGCTCTTAGAGCTAAACAGAGTAAACGGTTTAAGTATAATCTTAGTGACTCATAACCCTGAGCTTGCAAAGATAGGTTCAAAAACGTTGAGCATATTAGACGGGAAACTATGCTGACTTAAAACTGCCTAATGAGCGGCGGCATTTCATCCCTCTTCACAAAAATTGCGCCTTGCAGACGCCTAAACCATGTTAGCTGGCGTTTTGCGAAATTGCGGGTTTTTTGGGCGATTAGCTCTTTTGCCTTTTCCAGTGCAAGAGCGCCTTCAAGAACCGCCGCCAACTCTTTATAGCCTATCGCTCGAAATGCAGGGGATGAGGAGCTCCCCCCAATCTTCATAAGTTCCTCCACCTCGTCTAGCCAGCCTGATTTCAGCATCTTCTCTGTGCGGAGGTTAATATCTCTATAGAGCCTCTCTCTATCTTTTTCTATGATGAAAAGTTTATAGTTGAACTTCGCCTCCCCTCTGAATAGTTTATGCGCCTCTGAAATAGGGGCGCCTGCCGCTCTGTAAACCTCTACAGCGCGGGCTATGCGCACCTTGTCGTTAGGGTTGATCTTAGCCGCACTTACAGGATCAACCTTAACGAGCTCTGCATATAGATCTTCTTTTGAGGCGCTTAAAATGGAAACTCTCAACTCAGGGGGGCAGATCGGCTGCTTAAAGATTCCGTTTCTCAAACACTCTATATATAAGCCGGTTCCGCCTACCACTATAGGGAGTTTTCCGCGGGATAAAATATCTCCTATTGCCTGTTCAGCATCTTCAACAAAGCTGCCCGCGCTGTAGGTTTGATTATGCTCTAAGATGTCTATTAGATGGTGGCTGAAGCGGGATAAGATTTCAGCGGCAGGTTTAGCAGTTCCGATATTTAACCCCTTATAAACCTGAAAAGCATCGGCGCTTACAAGCTCATATTCAGGGTGGTCCTCCAAAAAACTATAAACTATCTCAGATTTTCCTGTTGAGGTGGCGCCTGTTATAATGGGGATTAAACTTATATTCATCGACTAATTCTTATCTGAATGTGAACGGTTTGTAAACGCAATTCTCTATTATTTTTCTTGATAAAATTTCTAGGAAAGTCTACTCTCTAATTCATGGATGATGATGTAATTTATCTAGAACAGCTGGCAAAAGAAGCGGGGCGTGAAATAATGAAATATTATAAAACAACCGCTGAAGTCTGCCGAAAGGCGGATGGCTCGCCTGTCACCATAGCTGATAAATCTGCTGAAGACCTCATATTAAAAAGGCTTGCTGAACACTTCCCTAATATTCCAGCTATCGGAGAAGAGAGTGTAAATTATGCAGAAGAACACTCTTTTTGCGGTAGATTTTGGCTTGTGGACCCGCTGGACGGCACCTCTGAATTTGTTGCTGAGCGGGATGAATTTACTGTAAATATAGCCCTAATGCAGAACGGCGTCCCTATTCTTGGAGTTATCTACGCACCCGCTGAGGATATTTTATACCTAGGAGGCTCTATCTTGGGCTGTTCGTATAAGGTTTTGCAAGGCAAGCGGCTTAAACTCCCTATAACTCGACTAGATAAACCTACAGCGGCGATCAGCCGAACACACCCTACCAGAGGTCAGGAAGAAAAGTTCTTAAAACTTTTGCAAGATAAGTATGATCTAAGCATTAGGCGGACAGGCAGCTCCCTGAAATTTTGCATGATAGCCGAAGGTTCTGCATCCTTATACTTCCGTTCTGGAACCACGATGTTTTGGGATACAGCAGCAGGCCACGCTATAGTAAAAGCCAGCGGCGGTGCGGTAAAAGAGTGGAAGAAACATGGAGAGGAGCTCACCTATAGGGACAACTCATTAAAAAACCCCGCTTTTATAGCTGTAAATCCACACTGGGAAGCTCTAGTCGAGGAGCTGCTTTAGGCTGCTACAATTTTGCAAACAACCCTATTACCCGCCCTATAATCTGCACATCTTCTGTGCCCGTTAGGTCGATAGAGTCAAAGTCTTTATTTTGGGATATAAGTTTTACTCCATCAGGTTTCCACTGGACAATTTTAACTAGGAGGGAGTCGTTTACTCTAAGCACATACACCCCCTCAGCGCGAAGGGTTCTCTCACTTATATCTACAAATATTCTATCCCCATCGTCGATACGCGGAGACATAGAGTAGCCCGAAACTTTCAGAGAGACTATGTTCTGATTTTTCCCGCCTAATAGACAAGCGGGAATATCGTAAACCCCCTCTGCCTCTTCATTAAAAACTTCAATTCCAGAGACCGCTGACGGTGTTACATGCTCGTAATAGGGAACGTGGGCGGTATCATCTTCATTCTGCACCCATATAGGCGTTTCGCCTGAGAGCAGCCACTTGGGAGCAACTCCTAAAAGTTGAAAACTAACCAACTCTGCCGTGGTAAGATTTTTCACCCGTCCTGTTTCCAAATTTCTTATCCTATCAACAGTAATCCCCAGCACATTGGCGGCTTCCTGCTGCGACCACCCCTTCTCTATCCGTATGAAACGAACACGTTCACCCATATCCATAAAGTTGCCCCTCCCTCAATATTTTTTACTATTATTTAGGGAAAAATTAAAGAGCTTTTATGTTTGGTGCGGTGCTTTTTAGGCGCTAAAAATGAATATAATTGTTACAACTGCGCCTTGAGGTGCTCGTTGTCTTTTTCTATCTGCCTGCGCATTTCAAGGCGGTAGTTCTCCAACTTTTCATATAAGAGCGGATCGTTCAATGCGATGATCTGGCAGGCGAATAAGGCGGCGTTCTTTGCTCCTGCCTTCCCTATCGCCATTGCAGCTACAGGGATGCCTCCGGGCATCTGAACTGTAGATAAGAGAGCGTCCAGCCCTGACAGCGCGGTTGCAGATATAGGAACCGCTATAACAGGGATATTTGTATGCGCCGCTATAACCCCTGCTAAATGCGCCGCCGCCCCTGCAAAAGCTATTATGGCAGAATAGCCTTTCTCCTTGCCGCGCCGCCCCCAATCTTCAACTATATCAGGCGTCCTATGGGCGCTTGCTACAATAATATCGTTCTCAACCCCGAACTGCCTTAATACATCTATAGAACTTTTAACAATATCAAGATCAGAGAGGCTTCCCATTATAATTCCAACTTTACTCATAAAATGCTCCTGTTTTTAGCTTATTTTTATAGCTTTTTGAATATTAGGGATGTGTTTATCCCGCCAAAAGCGAAGTTATTGCTCATACAATATTCTGTATCTATATTTGCGCCTGAGCCTACTATATAATCAAGCTCTGCACATTCAGGATCAACATTTTCTAAATTTAGTGTAGGAGCAAACCAACGCTTATTAAGCATTAATATTGACGCCGCCGCTTCCAATGCGCCGCAAGCTCCTAACGAATGCCCTATATAGCTCTTCTGAGAGCTTATAGGAACACTGCGGTTGAATATAGAGCGAACCGCCTTTGTTTCAGCTTCATCGCCCTGTTTTGTAGCAGTGCCGTGCCCATTTACATAGCCTATCGCATCAGGAGAGATTTTAGCGCACTCTAAGGAGAGTTTGAGGGCGACAGCCATAGTTTCGCTCTCGGGCTGCGTTATATGCGCTCCATCTGTATTTGTGCCAAAACCTACTATCTCTGCATATATCTTAGCCCCCCTCGCCCTTGCATGCTCAAACTCTTCAAGAACAAGGGTTGCCGCGCCTTCCCCTATAACAAGCCCATCTCTATCTCTATCATAGGGTCGCGGGGTTGCATGAGGAGCATCGTTCATAGTGCTTGTAGCAAAAAGGGTGTCAAACACCACCGATTGCGTGGGATCAAGCTCTTCTGAACCGCCTGCAAGCATAATGGTCTGATGCCCATATTTTATCGCCTCATACGCATAGCCAACCCCAAGACTCCCTGAAGTGCACGCCGTTCCAGTGGGGATAAGCCGCCCCTTCAACTTAAAAAATACAGATATATTGACGGGCGAGGTGTGCGACATCATCTTGATATATGTAGATGATGTAACTCCGCTAACCTCGTTTGATTTGATTACAGAATAAAAATCGTATATGGCATCGATAGAACCGCTGGAAGAACCATATGCAACCCCGCAAGAGCCATCCTCCAACTCCTTTGAACCTAAAAGAGAAGCATCTTCCAACGCCAATTCAGCGCTCCTAACCGCCAACATAGCTGTGCGCCCCATAGAACGCGTCTGTTTGCGCCCATAATGCTCTGGCGCCTTAAAACCTATAATAGGCGAAGCAAGCCTAGTATGAAGCCCTTTATATTTATCCCACTCTTTCATATATACGACAAAATTCTTCGCCGCCTTTAAAGAAGCAAAGGTTTCGTCTAAAGTTGAACCTAGAGGCGAAACAGCCCCCATCCCTGTGACCACAACCCGCCTATTCATCTAACACAACCCTCCGTTTACAGAGATAACCTGCCTTGTTATATACTGCGCATCCTCTGACAGAAGATACGCAATGAGAGACGCCGCCTCTTCGGGTTTACCCATCCGCCTCATAGGGATTACACTTTTAATAAAATCTTCCCCGACGTCTTTTGTCATATCTGTTTCTATTAAACCTGGAGCTACGCAATTAACAGTAATTTTATGCCGCGCCAACTCCAAAGCTAGAGCTTTTACAGCCCCAATTATAGCGGCTTTGGAGGCGCTGTAGTTTACCTGGCCGCGGTTGCCGATAATGCCTGAAACAGAAGAGAGAGCAACTATCCGACCGGGTTTTCGGGTTGCTATCATATCCATCAATACAGGCTTTACAACATTATAAAAACCGTTCAGGTTTGTATTTATTACATCATCCCACTGGGCGTCTGTCAATGCGGGAAACGGCGTATCTGAAACGATCCCCGCATTTAAGACGAGACCGTAATACGCTCCGGACTGTTGGACATCGTTAGTTAATATATCAAAGCATCTCTTGCGATCATTTATATCAAACTGCAATATCCTGCACTGCCTCCCCATATTAATTATCTCAAGCAATGCATCTTCGGCGGCTTTTATAGAACTTTTGCAGTGTAGAACGATATTATAGCCTAATTTTGCAAGGTATAAAGCTGCCGCCCTGCCTATACCGCGGCTTGAACCTGTGATTAAAACTGTCTTGTCTGTCATAAATTATATATCCTCTGAATATCTGTCGGCAGATAGGTGCTCATATCCGCCTCTGCACACAAAAAACCGTCATTGTATATTGCGCAGCGGTAATTGCCCAATTCAAGCTCAGCAAAGTTTTCAGATACATGAACATCATAACGTCTATTGAGGAGAAAAAAATCAACATGAGCCTCATAAAGCCTTGCCCCTAAGAGAAATGCAAGGGTTGGAGCTCGACCGTTTTCTAAGGCGTTTATCCCTGCAAGCACCCCTATAGCCTGCGCCATATACTCAATCCCTGTCCAAGAGGGCGCTCCGCCCGCAGAGGGATCAAAAAAATGGCTCTCTTTCGACACGGTGAAATATGCCGCCGCCGTCCTTAAATTGAGGTCATATTCAGCAACCCCATCGATAAAGATCATAGGGGGTTTATGCGGCAATAACTCTGCCATATCGGTGTATTTTAGATTCTTCATCTACCCACCACAACTGCTGTATTGCTCCCTCCAAACGCGAAGGAGTTAGATAGGCAGTAAGAGAGCCTCTCTACCTTAACTCCCCTATCGACCAATCTAATAGGTTTTAACGTTCTATCATATTCACTATAATTATGCGGAGGCAAGAGATGCTCTTTATTAAGAGAAGATAAGAGCAGACAGCATATTGCAATCTCAACAGCGCCGCTCGCACCTAATGTATGCCCTGTAATCGGCTTTGTTGAGCTGGCGTAAACCCCCTCTCCGAAGAGAGCGTTGATAGCAGCGCTCTCCATTATATCATTGGCGATAGTGCCTGTTCCGTGCAGGTTGATATAATCTATCTGCTGAGGGGTGATCCCAGCATCATCCAACGCCGCCTTTATGGCGGCTATAGCAGGTTCTCCTGTGGGGGCGGGGGCTGTAATATGCACAGCATCTGAGGATTCCCCGATTCCCGCAAGCCTTATCCCTTCCCCGTCTAAATCTATAGGCGATAAGATGGCAAGGGCGCAGCTTTCGCCGATATTTATCCCGCTTCGATTCTTGTCAAAAGGGGCGCTATGTTCAGAGCTTAGCGCTTCAAGGGCGTCAAAACCGTTTACCGCAAAACAACAGAGATTATCCACCCCGCCTACAACCACCGCATCTGCAAGGTTAGCTCTTATAAGGCTTCTTGCGGACTTAAACGCTTTCGCGCTGGAAGAGCACGCGGTAGATACCGTATAGGCAGGTCCGTAAACGCCTGCATACTCTGCAAGGAACTCTGAAGGAGCGCCTATCTCCAGAGTCTCAACAGAGAGGGATTCGCTTCCGGAGTTTAAGCCGCCTTTTAGATTATTGAACGTTTCCTCTA
Source organism: Deferribacteraceae bacterium (assembly GCA_031276055.1). Taxonomy (GTDB): domain Bacteria; phylum Chrysiogenota; class Deferribacteres; order Deferribacterales; family JAISNW01; genus JAISNW01. The sequence continues at coordinate 7,683 of JAISNW010000132.1, forward strand.
TCCCGCAATTGCTTGAACCTATAACAACCGCTATCCGCTCTTCGCCAAAACGTTTTTTCAACTCTTCAATATAGCCGCGCAGCTTCTCATAACAGAGCGATAGATAGTTCTGCAAAAGGAGGGGATAACCCGCCTTCTGCAAGGGGCGTTCTATAGCGGCAAGGAGAAATCTTTTGCCGAAAGAGTCATCCTCTTTTACAGAGGATCCGTCCCCTGCTAAGACGCGCCTAAGAATCTGAGCAGGAGAAGCCCCCAGCGCAGTAAGCAGCGAGATTGAGGAAATATAATAGTTCATGGGAGCCTCTCGGCTGTATAGCTATACTTTCTAAGCTCGTTGGTAAAAGAGAATGATCCGCCGCTTTTGTAAACTATCTTTATAAAGCAGTCATCGCCATGGCAGACATATCTACTCCTTAAAGCGCCTTCTATCTTTTCGATGACTTTAACTCCTCTAGGCAAAAACTCATTTAGAATATCTGCGGGGTAATATATAAGTTGAATATCAAAGAGGATATATTCAGGGATAAACCCTTCAGGCAGCGCCAGAAGGGGGGATGTTTCGCAGCTTATCCCCGCGGGGCTGTATTCTATGGTGAAGAGGCGGACAAAAGTTGTCAGGGCAACGGTTGTAATCTTTGTTGGAGAGAGCTTCAGCGCACTGATAAACTCTCTATTATACTCTCTGCCTTCTAATATATAGGCGACTCTCATCTTGTGCCGATATTCTTCTTCAGTCTTAACGGCGGCAGCGCTAATAGGCAAAAGTGGGGCAGTAATCTCATCTGTGAGGTGGATGCGCGCCTTATGCGCGCAGGCGGAGAGAAGTATTATACCTGCGGCTGCAATAATAAGCTGCTTGCAGAAGAACATTAAATATTTTCTTTATTTAATAAAGCGTAAACCACTTCTAAAACATCCCCAAGGGTTCTGATCTGCTTAAAATCCTCAGGGGTTACCTTTATCCCAGTTGTCTTTTGAAGTTTGACGATAAGATCAACCGCATCGATGCTGTCTAGATCTAACTCTTCAAAGAGTTTAACCTCAGGCTTTAAGAGATTCCTATCACATTCAAAATCTGTCTGTAAAATATTGCATATCTCATTATATACTGCCTCTTTGTTTGTTATATCTATCACTATTACCCCCCGCTGCCGTTATCTTGTCTTATATCAAACCAATAGTCAGTTTATTGCAAGCTGCCCGTCTTGTATTATCATATCGGCAAGGGTGCTTACAGATCTAAAATATGCTTTATTCTCCTCCCCGGTTGTCTTAAAGTTTAACTGATACTTCTTTTTGAGAGCCATTCCTAGTTCAAGAGCATCTATAGAGTCCAAGCCTAACCCTTCTACAAAGAGAGGCTCTTCAGATTTAATATCTTCAATTGCAACATCCTCTAAGTCTAAAGAGGTAATAATAAGGTGTTTGATCTCCCTTTCCAAATCGTCTCTAGTCATCCATCTCCTCCAAAACTCACCTTACTTTATTAAAATATTGATTATTATTCAATATCTTTTTTAATTAGGCGCATTATATTTCTGTTAGAGATGCTCCCTAGTTTTGCTAATTTATTCTCATCTATCGTGTAATTTCAGTTGATGATTTAGACTGCCTAAGTCTTAAATTCCCCTTTAGCCTTTCTCTTTTATGCCTGCATAAAAGAGAAAGGCATCAGTAAAGGGGTGGTTGCCTTCAATTCCCCTTCACCCTTGCGCCTTTTGCGTTAGCAAAAGAGCAAGGTTTCAGTGCAAGGGGTGGGGGTAGTCTAAATCGCGACCGCTGAAAATAAATTAG
>JAISNW010000143.1 GCA_031276055.1 Deferribacteraceae bacterium
TGCCCCTAGGCTGCCCCGCATTTTCAAGGGGTGCATTTGAAGCGGCAAAGCGCACTACTACCTCATCTCCGCTCTTTAAGCCTTCAAGTATCTCCACCCGCTGTTCACCCCTAAGCCCTACCTTCACAGGCACACGCTGGGTAACTCCCCGCTGTTTGTCTATTATCTTATATACCACCTGCGAGCCGTTCTCCCACTTGACGGCGGCGGCATATACGGAGTTCGCCACCTGAACTTCATCAGTTATTATGCGGACGCTGGCGGTCATGTCGGGCTTAAAACGTATGGCGTCTGCCTTGCTTATACCCACCATGGCCCCATAATATATAATTCCATCTCTAGTTTCAGATTGAAGGTCGATGCGGGAGATGCTCCCTGCAAACTCCTCACCTGGGTAGGTGTCAAGGGTGTATATTACACGCATCCCCTCTTTAACCTTCCCTACATCGCTTTCGTCAACATATACGCGCAGCTCCATAAGTTCAGGTCTAAAAACTGTGACCAGCTTTGCCACTTCAAGCCCCGCTACAATCGTTTCGCCTTCCACCGAGTTTACAGCGCTTACAATGCCTGATATTGGGGAATATATCTCTGTGTATGACAGCTGTATCTGCTGCTCTTCCAGCATAGAGGCAAGCCGAGATATTTCCACCGTTAGAGATTCCACTGTGGTGTTGTATTCTGCAATTATATAATCAAGCCTGAGGCGTTGGCTTTCGTGTTCCAACTTAGCGGAGATCATATCATGCTTTGCTCTGTCTAAAACTTCCTGCGAAGAAAAACCGCCTTCAAATAGAGTATTCTCCCTTTCATATACATCTTTTAGATATTCATAGTTGGATTTTGAGGTGTTTATGGTATTCTTCTGCATTTCTACATCAACAGGGTGGATAGTTTGGGCTTTATTGAGCTCTACTTTCGCCTTCATCAAACTGTCTTTCGCCTGCCTGATGCTCTGCCGAACGGCGCGGGAGTCAACCCTTGCTACAAGCTGCCCTGCCTCTACCCTATCGCCGACTTTAACGCGCACCTCTTCTAATAGACCTGTCGCCCTCGCACCTATAGCAATCATCGCTCCTACCTGCGGTTGAATCACCCCAGTTTGTCTGAGGGTAACCACGATTTCAGCGCTTCTAACCGTGTCGGCGGCGGCGATCTGTTGAGTAGGGGGGCGCTTGAAGATGAGCCCTAATATTACAACTATAAAGAAGAGAATTAAACCTATAATGATAATCTTTTTCATTCGCAGCTCTCCGTATAACTTTCTCGCGGACTGTTTCCACCGGTTAAATATTCCAACTCTTCATAGGATGCGGCAAGCTGGTATTCAGCATCCGCAAGTTGAGATTGCGCCTCCTGAAGGGAGATTCTAGCATCTACAACGTCTTTTAGGGGCGCTCTGCCTAACCTAAACATCTCCTGTGTAACCTTATAAGCCTCATCAGCGGCTTTAACATAAGCTGTGGAAGATTTCAACTTCTTATCGTTTACATCTGCTCTTCTGTAGGCGATGGTTATGTTGTGCATAACATCATTGCGGGTATTCACAGCATTTAGACGGGTGCTGTTTCGGGTTTTTGAGGCGGATAACGTCTGATAAAAGTCAGAAAAGCCTGAAAAGATGTTCCAAGTGGCGCTGACGCCTATATAGTTAGAGTTATAGTCGCCCCCTCTTTCCGGCTCATACCACCCAGTGCCTGCAGATGCAGAGACAGTTGGGAGAAAAGAGCCGCGGTTTTCATTATAGGTGTAGTCCGCCGCTTTGGAGAGATAGCACCCTTTAGCTATGGCAGTGTTGTATTTAAGGGCGTCTTCAATGTATTCAGCCTCTTGCTTGAGCTTAAACGGCGGCGCATCGTCAACCAGTTTAATATCTTTTGAGATGCTCAACCCTGAAAGGCGGGAGATCTCTTGCAGAATATTTAGGTGGTTAAGCTCTGCATCAAGGTAATCAGAGTAGGCTTTTTCGCGGTCTGCTTGAGCCCTATATAGATCAAGGTTGGATATAGAACCTAGCTTCACCCGCAGCTTCGTTTCATTTAAGACAAGCTCCGCATTTTCAAGAGACGCGGCGGCGGTTTTGAGCACATAGAGAGATTTTAAGGCGTTCTGAAAGGCGAGGCTGGTATCCATCTTTGTAGAGAGGCGGACAGCCAGTTCATCTTCCAACGCTCCTTTATAGTTTGAGCGCAGCGCCCTATTGTTCATATAATAACGAAAACCGTGAAATAAATTTATATTCGCCTCAGCAGTGTAGCTGGATCGGGCTTGAGAAGCGTTATTCAATGCGTTGGAGGAGTTAGTGTCAGTATAGCGGTAGCCAAGATCAACTGTCGGCAGATAACTTCCCCAACTTGCCATATACCTATAGTATGAAGAGCGGCTCTCCTCTTGAGCGGCTCTATAGGCAAGGTTTTTTTCTAAGGCAGAATCAATGACTGCAGACCTAAGTAAGGTTTCTTCCCCGTAAACCGCCGCAGAAAATAAAAAAAACAAGGCAGCAAATGAAAATTTCACCATTAAGGTTACCTTAATATAAAATCTAGTATTTAAGATTTGAGGATAGAGTTTAATTGGTGAGAAGTCAATTAATTTATAAACAAACTTTTTACTCACGGGAGAGTTCATCATAGTAGAAAAATTCACGCCTTATAAATTTGGAGATGGTCGCCCTGTGCACCTCTAACTTTCTTGCAATTGCGCTGTAGGTGTAGCCGCAATTTAAGAGATGCTCCACCTGCTCTCTTTTGCGCGAAAGTTTGAGAGCTCGGTTTTTGCTCCCCTTAGGCCTGCCTAATATCCCCCCTTCTGCCTTTATCCTCCTTAGAGCTTCTTTGGTGCGTTGAGATATAAGGTTTCTCTCAATTTCAGCCGATAAGCCGAAAGCGAAAGCCAAAACCTTTGAGTGAATATCGGCGCCTAGCCGGTAATTGTCTTTTATTGTCCAGACATTTGCCTGCATATTCATGCAGTGGTATAGGATGCTCATAACCTGAAAGAGATTCCGCCCTAAGCGGGATAACTCTGAAGCTATTACTATATCGTCTTTTTGGAGCTGCGGTAAGAGATGTCCTAGCTTTTTCTTCTCTAAACCGATGACAGAACTTATGGTTTCCTCCACCCAAACATCGATCTTTAAGTTATTTTTTTCGCAGAACCTTATGATTTCAAAACGTTGATTTTCCGTTGTTTGGCGATCAGTGCTGACTCGTATGTAGCCATAAATCATTATTGTATCTCCAGAAAATAGATAATAGCATATTTTATTGATAAAAAAACCGATAAATTTTTCGGCGGCTGTTCATTAAGACGCCAAGAAAAAATAGACTTGCTTATAAAGCTAAATTTCATTAAACTCCGCATATGCAAAATAAGCTGCCTAATGAGCTGCAACTGGATATGAGCGGTTATATTGATAAAGTTTTCTTTAAGAGCTCCGCTGTTATGTCGGAGCTGCCTGATTGCTCTGTTCAGTTGGCGGTGACCTCCCCGCCGTATTTCAATGTGAAAGATTATAGTAAGGATGGCTATCAGAACGATGTTCACTCAGAGATCGATGAAAACGATATAGGGAGGCTAAACTCGTTTGACGCCTATATCAACAGCCTGCTGCCTATCTGGAAAGAGTGCGCAAGAGTCTTAAAGCCCAATCCGCGCAACTTTTATGCACAGAATTCGTGTGAATTTATACTTGTTTTGGTAAAAGACGGGAAGCCTGACAATAACATCCCTGAGGATGTAAAAGAGGCGAGCAAACTCTCTCAGAGCGAGTGGGTGGAATATACAAAACAGATTTGGAATATTCCTATTCCGGGTAAGGGGGACATTGCATTTGGAGAACACTCCGCAATTATGCCTGAAGAGATGGCAAGACGTTTAATAAAGCTCTACTCTTTTCAGGGCGAGTTGGTGCTAGATCCATTCACAGGCAGCGGCACCACCTTGAGGGCAGCTAAAGAGCTTAACAGGCATTATGTTGGGTATGAACTGTATGAACACTATAGAAGTGTGATCAGCCAGAAGTTGACTATCCTATGCGCACTCTAAAAGCTAATAAACACTATGGCAAGCGAGTCTAATATAATTGTGCGTTTTGCAGTGAAAGCGCTGTTCTTTGTCATCTTTCTCCCCTTTACCTCAAACGCTTTTGATGTAACTGTGGGGATAGCGCCGCAAAAGTATATTGCCGAAAAGATCGGAGGAGATTTAATCACCGTCCACTCTCTAATGGATAGAGGGGTTGATCCCCACTCGTTTTCTCCCAAACCTTCTCAAGCAGCGGAGCTTGCCCGTTCAAAAATTTTTTTTGGGATCGGTTTCCCTTATGAAAAGGTCTTGGCAGCCAACCTTAAAAAAACTTTTAAGCAGTTAATAATAATAGATGCATCGGCGGGGCTTATGGATAATGCAGAAGATCCGCACCTATGGACAAGCCCTAAAATGCTGATGAAGTTAGCAGAGGCAACTTTAGAGGGGCTTATCTCGGTAGATCCGCAAAACAGCGCTGCCTATACCGCCAATTGTGCATTCTTTATACAAGAGCTCTCTATCTGGGATGATAAATTTACAACCCTTTTCGCAAGCGGAGTAAACCGTTCTTTTTTAGCATACCACCCATTTTTAGGCTACTTTGCGAGGGATTATGGGCTTATCCAATATTCTGTGGAGAAAGAGGGCAAACCCCCAAAATCAGGCGATATAGCCGTCATCCTTGATACCGTTAAAAAAGAGGATATAACGGTTTTTATCGCTGTTAAGACGCACTCCATTGAACCCGCCCTCTTTATTGCAGAGCAGAGCGGGCTAAAAGTTGCGCTTGTAGACCCCCTAACTGATAATCTGCCGAATATGCTGCAAGAGATATATGATGCCTTTAGCCGTTAATGTAAAGGGAGTATCTTTCTCCTACTCTTCAGATGCAGTTCTAAAAGATGTTGACTTAACGCTTGAGGAGGGGAATTTCCTTGTTATTATCGGTCCGAATGGGGGCGGAAAATCCACCCTTTTGAAACTTATACTTGGGCTTATTCCCCCTGACGACGGCGATATAACCGTCTTCGGCAAACCGCCTGGGAAGAGCTTTATCGGCTATGTTCCTCAAAATCCTGGGCAGTTGGAGTTTTTTCCAATAAATGTTTTAGATACAGCGCTTTTGGGGCTCTGCCGCCCTGCCGTTAAGATTGCAGATAAGAGGCGGCTGGCGAGGGCGGAAGAGTGCCTAGATATAATGGGGATTAGGGGGCTGGCCCGCGAGCGCGTAGCAGACATCTCCTCAGGGCAGCGCCAGCGCCTTCTGATAGCACGCGGCATCGCAGCTGAACCGAGGCTGCTCTTGCTGGACGAGCCTATCTCCCAGATAGATCCGGTGGGGCAGGAGGAAACCCTCTCAATACTTCGCGGCTTAAATACAACCATCATCTTTGTAAGCCATGATCTAAGCGTTATCCCGCGTTTTGCTACTGCGGTTGCCTGTGTAAATAAAACTCTGCACTTCCACCCTTCGGGAGAGCTCACCCCTACCCTCTTTGCCGCCGCCTATGGCAATACCGCATCTTTTGCTCTAGTCTCTCATGTAAACGAGGGTTAAAAAGGGGGTGTAGTGGGAATATTGGAGCTTATCTCTTATCCGTTTATGCAGAACGCTCTAGCGGCATGTTTTATTACGGTTTTAATATGCGCTGTTGCGGGCAGCA
>JAISNW010000147.1 GCA_031276055.1 Deferribacteraceae bacterium
CCACCCTCCGCAATCTGGGCACTTTCCCAACCATTTAGGCGAAATAGAACCGCAGGCGGAGCAAACATATTTAGTCTTAGGTTTAGGCACTTGCTACTCCCCTAGATACTTTTCAGCCCATACAACTCCGCCGTATAAGGCGGCGTCATTTTTTAAGGCGGCAATCTTTATCTCGGCTTCCCCCTGATAGGGTGCAAAGATCATATTGCTTAAAAGCTCTAACGCTACGGGGAAATAGTATTTTTCTAACTCGCTTAAACCACCGCCGACACGCACAGCAGACGGATTTAAGATATTTATAATACTCGCTATGCCATGCGCAAGGTGCAGAGCAAATATTTCAAATGCAGCATAAGCCGCAAAGTCGCCTTCATCGGCTTTCTGGGCGATCTCTATAGGGGTAAGGGAAACTCCGCTCTCCTCAAGATAAAAGGTATTAAGAGCCCCTGTTGAACAATACTTTTCAAAACACCCTCTCTTTCCACAACCGCAATGCCTTCCATCTGCAACTAATGTCATATGCCCCACCTGCATAAGAGTGGTTTGACCTGAAAAGAGAGAGCCGTCGTTTATAAAAGCGCCGCCTACACCCGTTCCAAGTGTGAGAAAAAAGAGGGAATTAGGCTTTTTAGTGAAGCCCCTCTGATACTCTCCGAGGGCGGCAAGGTTTGCGTCATTTTCAATGAAGATAAACCTGTCTTTTAAGCCGAGATCTCCTATTATGTTGCGGTTAGTAAGCTCTTTTAGGTTAGGTGCGTAGAGGAGTTTTTCATTTAGCTTGTCATACACGCCCGGTAGCGCCAAAACTACAGCATCAGATGAAGTTTTTGCTATATCTTCCTGTAAAATATCTATAAAGTCTTTATATGCTTGAGGGGTGGGCATGGTATCTTTTTGCAAAATATCCCCTCTAGCATCTATGATCCCTCTCTTGATATTTGTTGCGCCCACATCAAAAACAAGATACTTTTTCATAGCCTTCTCTAAAAAGCGTTATAATGCGGGAATCTCTCTTCCAAGCCAACTCTTGAAATGGGGTCAAAGCCTGCGAACCGCTCCCAAAACGAAGAGTGCTCCATACAAAAATAGAGGAAAACGTTTTCCCACTCCTTTTTGATGGTCTTGTATATAAAACCTAGCAATTTAAGGCGTATGCCGCGGAAATAACGGTATTTCCTATCTAAACCGAGTATAATATCCTCATTCAGGAAGGTAGGGGCCGCTTGCCTTAAACGGATGCCGGCAAGCAGCCTGCTTGCTGCTCTAAAGGCGGAGATGCTTACATACTCAACAGAGCTTCCCTTAATATTATCAAAAAGGGTTTTTAGCAGGCTGGCGTATCCTAACTCCCAACCGTTATAATATATCACGGGGTCAAAGTGAAATGCAACCTTATAACCCGCATCAGCGCATTTTTTAGCAGCGGCTATCCGTTTCAGCGGATTTGCCGCGCCTAATTCCCACCTTTCAGCAATTTCAGGCGGATTTAAACTCCATGATACAATTACATTTTTAGGATTTAGGTTTAATAAATGCCCTATCCTATCTGATTTTGTTTTGAATTCAAATTGCAGAATATCTTGAGCATTTATCAGGGGGGCGATTATCTGTGAAAATGGGAATAGTTCGTCTAATGCTAGGCTGTCAGAGAGTTCACCTGTGCCGATGCGCCGTTTTTCCCCGCTCTTGATTAACTCGTTGAGGGAGGTTATAAACCGCTCGCTGTCAGCATTCACCTGTATATTTTTATGAGGGAGATATGCTTGAAGAACGCAATAGGCGCAGTCAAAGGGGCAGCCTTCCATAACATCCGCCGTCCAATAGTTGCAGCACCTGTAATGTGAGGTTGCAGGACATGCTCGGCAAAAATTCTCTATGTGCGACTTGAGCACCATGTCTTTTTTAGTATCAGGAACCTCTTGACAGCTATCAACTAGTTCAAAATGGATATTGCGCTTGATGAGATTCTGTGCAAGATGGCTTTGCAGAGCGGAGCGTTCAACATAGAGCATAGTTAGAGCTTTTTTAAGGCGTCATAAAACTCTTTCATCAGAGGGGTAATTGCGTTGAGGCGGTTTACCGCCGCTGAAAACTCGTCAAAACTCTCTACCTCAAAGGCAATATTTAATCTCTCTGTTTCAAAGTTATCAAGGTTATGGATGCGGAGAGGGTTGGCGGCATTATTAACTTTCTGTAAAGCATCGTCAAGGTCGATATGTTCTTTAACCCTTCTATCTTTAGGGAAAACATAACCGCCGTCGATGGCCTTTTCTACAAACTGCTTGAAAGATTGGGCAGTCAACCTATTCTGAACAGCATATAAGAGGGCGTCGCTATTATTATCCCACAACTTTAAGGCTAAGCTGACGGTTGAATGGTTAATCCCCTTTTCGTCAAGGTAGCTGATAAATTCATCGGGGTAATTTTTCGTTGCCAGCTTTTCGATATCCTCTGAAGAGCCGAACTGCCCATTATGGTTTTCATAAAATCTCTTAAAGTCTACCTTAATATTGCGGCAGATGCGGTAAAGCTCTATCCACTCCCTAAGAGATACGCCGCCGTAAGAATATAAAGAGATGGTTAATGCTTCCTCTGGGGCAGCTGCTGCGGATTGAACAGCCGCTCTAGCGGCGCTGTCAAAATCTGTTATAAGGAAGAATTTACTCTCCCCCCTATCATAAAAGAATAGAGGGAGGTCTAGATGCTCTAAGAGAGTTCTCCTTGTCCAACGGAAAGTTTGGCGGTCGCAAATTGCAGCGTCCGCCCAGATAGGATTCTCTCCAATTATACTCTTTTTAGGCATAACAATCACACAATAGCTTCATATACAGCCGCCTTTATTACATTAAAATCTCTAGGGTATTTCAACTTCTCTTTAGCAGTTTGCAAGCGGTGGAGCATAAGCTCGCTGATAGCGGGGGGCAGCCCGTTTTTAACAGCATATTGGTATTGAGTGGAATCTTGCGCCGCTGGTTCATCTAACTGGATAAGATAAAAGCTGTGCTCTTTTTTATCTTCAATATTTACCTCCATAACCGCCTGCCCCGTTGTGCCTGAACCCGCGAAAAAATCTAAAATATGGGCTCCCTCTTTCTCGTAGGTGGATATTCTGATAAGGTATTTTATAAGCTCTACAGGTTTAGGTGTGTCAAACAACCCTCTAAGCCCCAATTTAACCAAGTCGTTTGTCCCCTGCCTTGAATAAAAATTTAGGATAGATGAGGCGTTATCAGCCGCTTCATTTAGATAATGCTTTTCATAGGGTCTATCCCCCTTAAACGACAGCCTCCCCTCATTAAACAGCTTAATAAATTTTTTAGGGGTTGACCACCTCCTGCTTTTTAACGCAGGCAGCCTTAAATCTATCTCTTCTATGATTAGCTCGTTAGGAGCGCCGGGCACAGAGAGATCTTTTGGAAAAAATATCTCCCCTTTATCATCCACCTTTGAATAATTTCTTAACCACGAGATTCCTCTTTTAAGCATATAATCTGAATTCAACTTTGCCAGCAGCTTTTCAGCGGCTTCTCTTCCAAACAAGATAAACTCTCTTCTAACCTTGTCGGAAATATCTTTAATCATCGCGGCGTCATCGGGGTTATTTACC
>JAISNW010000170.1 GCA_031276055.1 Deferribacteraceae bacterium
TTCTTAGATACGCCACCTTTTCAATGCCTAATATCTTGCTAGGCTATACCGATGGGAGCGTAAAGGAGATCAAGAGCAACAATATTCCTATAATTAAGAATAAGACCGATTTTGAGGTGGGGGAAATCTCTATAAATTCCCTTCAAAAGTTGATGATCACAAGCGACGGACTCACAGAGGCAGAGCAGGAGAACAATGTTTTTGCTCAGCAGTTAATCACCGATTTTATACAGTGCGGAATCTTATCCAGCTTTAAGAGCGCCATAGAAGAAAGAGGGGTAGTGCCTAAAGACGATGTCACCGTTTTCTTCCTCCGAAGAAGCGCGAAAGACCCTGAATGGGAACTCGTCCGCACCGTTGAGAGCACCTTAGATGGTGTAGCAGAGCTTGATGAATTTTTTAAGGAAGCTATAGCGGATTTAGATATCAGCGAGGAATTAAGCACAAAACTCTTTGTTGCCTACAGTGAAGCGGTTATAAACTCATTAGAGCATGGAAGCCTTGAGATTGGAATATTGGAAAAGCACCACAGTATAAATGAAGATCGCTATGAAACGCTCTTGAATATGAAAGCCGCTGAAAACCGCCATAAAAAGATCACCTGTGCGGTTGCGTATATTAAAGAGCGCATACCAATCCTTAGAATATCTGTAATGGACGAAGGCAAAGGGGTAGTAAACTATGAACACGAAAACCGCTCTGATGCTATATTTTGCGGCAGAGGGATTGAGATAATAAGAAATTATGTGGATCAGATCTACTATTCAGAGACAGGAAACGAGATAATAATGCTAAAAACGTTATAACCAATTGCAAAAAGGGAAGGGTAAAGCCAACGCCAAAATTTTTCTTTACAATCTTTCTTTACAATTTTTATGCCTATAGATAGCCTCTAGTGCGGGTAAATCGCTATGAACGCATCAAATTTTATATTATAATATGAGTGGGAGGCTTATTATGGTTGTTACTGCTGTTATCACAGCTAAAGCCGATAAAACGGCGGCTGTGCAGGATTTCTTAAAAACTTTTAAGCAGGTCGAGGTTTACTCTGTCAAAGGCAATGAGATACTTATTGTTATTGATGCGGCGGAAGAGTTCATAGAGAGCTTTTCAGATACAGCCTTAAAAAATGACGATATTATCACTTTCCTGCATCATAGTTGCCATTTTATCTAATATTTTCTGATGAGATTTATCGATAAAGTCCGCATTATACTAAATGAGAATCCGTTTTACTCCAACTTTAAGATAAACCGCCTTCGCCCACCCGGAGCTGTGGAGGAGCGAGAGTTTATGCGCTTATGCATCCGCTGCGCTCGTTGCATAGAGGTTTGCCCCTACCGCAGCCTGCATAGGGCGGGGGCGGCAGACGGCGCTGCGGTAGGCACTCCCTATATCTATGCAGAAGAAAGAGGGTGCTATATGTGCATGCTCTGCACTCAGGTCTGTCCAACGGGAGCGCTGGATAAAAATGCAACCGCCATGCAGCAGATGTCCGTAGGGCGGGCTAAAATAGATGAGACTACCTGTTATGATTATCTTTACGCTAAAGCCCTTGCCGAAGGGGTGGGCGGCGGAACCGAGCTATATTGCAATACCTGTTATAATTCATGCCCATTGCAAGCAAAAGCTATTTACTTAAAAAATATGGAAGTTCCTGTTATAACTGAAGAATGCACTGGTTGCGGGGTTTGCACAGAACGCTGCCCCACAGAGCCTCGTTCAATTAATATCATTCCAACGCAGATGGGCGGGAATTTTGAACGGGAAACAAAAGAGCTGCCTATTTTTGATGCGGATTTTAATACCGATAACACCGTCAAGGAGTGGCAATGAGGTTCTCTCTTATCCGCAAGATAGTTCAGTCAAGCGTTTTAGCGGGAATTTTTATTGTTCCTATCCTCAACATGTTAGAGATATACTTTATAAGAGGTTCATTTATATCATTTGATATTGGAAGCGCTGCTATAGCCGATCCTGTCATGATGTTTCAGACGGTTCTTACCAGAGGGGAGTTTGCCGCCTCCCTCTTTGCAGCTATAGTTATTCCAGCTCTTATGGCGATCTTTTTTGGAAGGGTCTGGTGCAGTTTTTTCTGCCCATATACAACCATAATGGAGATTTTAGAAAGAATCCCTTTTATAAAGAAAGCTATATGGCGCAAAAAGCCTGTTAAAAACTCCAGATACAAAAGAGCTGTTATATTTTTAAGCCTCCTATTTATGGTCGGCATAGCGGGGCTTCCTCTCTTAAACCTGATCTCGCCGCCGTCGGCGCTCTCGGTTCAGGCGATCTTGATTATAAAGAAAACACCAACAGTTGAGATTCTCTTTATTGTTTTGGCGATTGGGCTTGAATTTTATTCTCTGCGGTTTATATGCCGCTACATATGCCCTACAGGAACCTGCCTCTCCTTTTTTGTTAATTCCCGCTCACTCTCCCCAATCTATATGGGAGAGTGCCTAAAATGCGGGAAGTGCGCTAAAGTGTGCCCTATGGGGGTAGAGCCCACTGCAGAGCTTCCATCCTCGTTCTGCCACAACTGCGGACAGTGCATAGATGCTTGCAGCGATAAAAGAAAACCGCTCAGATGGAAGAGGTAGCGCCTTCCCCTGCTCTATTTTGTGAAGGCGGTTATGGTTCGGAAGGCTGCTTCAGCTTTTTCAAGGTCTTCTAATGTATCCACAGATATAGGGAGATAGTCTGTTATCAACATTTTTATTCTAATCCCATTTTCCAACGCTCTAAGCTGCTCTAACATCTCTGCAGCTTCTAAAGGGGTTGGTCTTAGACTAGCAAATCTAAAGAGCGTCTCCCTCCTAAATGCGTAGATCCCTATATGTTTGTAGCGGGTCGGTTTCTTATTATCCCTATCAGATGGAATCGGCAGGCGGGAAAAATAGAGGGCAAAATTATTATTGTCAAACACCGCTTTAACATGATTCGGATTATTTGCAGCATCTGCATTTTCAATAGGCACACATGCGCTGGCCATGCCAATATCAGCATCTTTTTCAAGAAGAGCAATCAGTTCATCCAATAGTTTAGGCGGGATAAACGGTTCATCCCCCTGAACATTTATAATAATCTCATCGTGTATATTTTTTGCAGCGAAAGCCACTCGATCTGTTCCTGTGCAGATAGCAGGATCAGACATTAAGATATTTAGGCGTTTTTCAGCTGCTTTTAACGCACTGACGGCATGAACGATCCTCTCATCGTCTGTGACCAGACATACGCTGTCCGCCCTGCTCTTTAAGGCGCTTTTTATGGTATGGGTGATAAGCGGTTCACCGCCGAGCGAAGCGATAAGTTTTCCAGGAAATCTTGAAGATGAATATCGGGCAGGAATAATGACTACAGCCATTAAAAATCCTCAATGGTAGGTTGAATTGACGATTGCGGTTTGATCCCTAAGACAGTATAGGCAAGGGGGGCGGCGCAGCGGCCTCTGCTGGTTTTCTCTACATACCCGCACTGAATAAGATAAGGTTCTATAACATTTTCAATAGTATCTGTTTCTTCTGAAAGCATCGCTGATATTGTTTCAAGCCCCACAGGCGCCCCTTTATCAGCTAAAATACGTAGGTATCGGCGGTCTAAGGCGTCAAGCCCAAAAGCATCCACCCCTTGTCGTTCTAACGCAAATTCAGCCAGCTGCATAGAGATTGCCCCATTATTGCTCTTTTCAGCAAAATCCCTCGTTCTATTTAAGAACCTTAGAGCAATGCGGGGGGTGCCGCGGCTGACTTTTGCTATAGTTAGAGCGGCGGCGGCGTCTATAGGGATATTTTTTAACTTTGCAGCGCGGGTTATAATGGCGGTTAACTCCTCAACTGTATAAAAATTTAACCGCTCCACAATTCCGAAACGATCTAAAAGAGGCTTTCCTAAAAGCCCCTGCCTTGTGGTAGCGCCTACAAGGGTGAACCTCTTCAACGGATATTCTATGGTGCGCGCCCCGCCTCCCTGCCCGATGATTAGATCCAGCTTAAAATCTTCCATGGCAGGGTATAGCTTCTCCTCCACAACTTTGGTTATTCGGTGTATCTCGTCTATAAAGAGAACATCGCGCTCTCCGAGGTTTGTAAGGATAGCGGCAAGAGCGCCTAACTCTATTGCGGGTCCGCTTGTAATATGGATATTTGCCCCAAGCTCCCGCGCAATAATATTTGCTAAGGTTGTTTTTCCAAGCCCAGGCGGACCGTAAAAGAGGGTGTGATCAAGAGATTCACTGCGTTTATTAGCAGCAAATACATAAACTTTTAAGTTTTCAAGGAGCTTCTTCTGCCCTGTATATTCATCAAAAGATAGGGGGCGCAGACTCTCTGCATCCAATAATTCAAAATCAGTATCTAATTCATCCATCTATCGCGTCATACGTTTAAGCGCTTTGCGCAAAATATCTTCAAAAGTATCATCTGCAAGCCCCTCTACCGCTTTTTGCGCGTCAGACAACTTGTAGCCTAGATTAACTAGAGCATCAAGGGCGTCATCAATAGGGGTTTTTGGAAGTTCAAGATGTGTAGG
>JAISNW010000045.1 GCA_031276055.1 Deferribacteraceae bacterium
ATGGGATAAACCCGCCTCCGCCTGCTTAGCCTCTCGTTTTCCATACGGCGAAGAGATCACCCATGAGGCGCTCTCTAAAATTGAAGCTGCGGAGCAATACCTATTCAACCTCGGAGTGCGGCAGGTGCGGGTGCGCTATCATAGAGGGATTGCCCGCATCGAAACAGATGATGGCGGTTTTGCTCTCTTGATGGGTGAAAAGGTGAGAGGAGAGGTGGACGCTAAGCTAAAAACACTCGGCTTTACCTATGTATCTCTAGATTTGCAAGGCTACCGCACTGGGAGTATGAATGAAAAACCGCCGCTCTAACACGCCAGATTAGATGTAATTATCGCTTTTCATTATCGCTGTTAGCTGTTAGGATAGCTCTATGAACGCCATCGATCTTTTAAGCGCTTTTTTGGGCGGCATCCTTAGTTTCTTTTCTCCGTGCATCCTCCCGGTGATTCCGGGCTATCTCTCGTTTTTAGGGGTGCAGGAAGGGCGGAAGAGCTTAATAAGATCGCTCGTCTTTTTCGGTTTAGGCTTTTCTCTAGTTTTTATAGCGCTAGGCGCTCTAGGGGCGGGGATTGGGCGTTTCCTGGTATACAATAAACATATATTCAATATTATAGCAGGCTTTATTGTCATAGGGCTCGGTCTGCATGTGCTCGGGGTGTTGGATATAGCTTTACTGCACCGAGAAAAACGTCTTCCTATGCCTAAGAAGATTAAAAAACCTTATCAGGCTTTCCTAGCGGGGTTTGCCTTCGCCTTCGGTTGGACGCCGTGCATTACCCCTGTGCTTGCGGCGGTATTAACCCTTGCCTCCCAGAAAGAGACTATTATGCAGGGGGTCATCCTTCTTTCCGTCTACTCTATCGGTCTATTTACCCCATTTTTATTGGCGGGGTTCTTCTCAACTCTACTTACACCTAAGTTAGAGAGGCATCCGAGATTGTCATTATATGCAGCAAGAAGCTGCGGAATCCTCCTTATAGTTATAGGGGTAAGCATCGCTGTATAAAAGCGTGGAGTTTTACCGCCTAATCTTTTTTGTTCTTGCCATTTTTTTACAGACAGTTATAATAAAATCACAACTACTCTCCTTGGGGGTTTTATTAGTGGACAAGATTGAAAAGATAGCTGACGCCGCCTTGATCAGGGCGTCTCTCTGGCTTGCGGAGTCGCTTAAACACCGCAGCGCTTTTGAGATAAAATTCGGTCAGCAAGTCCGTTCTATGCTTACAAACACAAACGATAAACAACTTTTAATAGAGTTATTGGATCGCTCATTTCGCTCAACGGATTATGCGCGCTCTGTTGAACAGGTGAAATATACCTTTAATAAATATGGGATAGCTGAATTTTTCAGCCCTCTCCAGAAATTTTTAATAAAGCTCTTTATCGCTTTCGGCGGGGTTCTCCCTTCTGTCTCGATGCCGTTTTTTATCCGCACCCTTAGAGATGAAGTTAAAGAGGTGGTCTTAAAAGGCGAACAGAATATCCTCTTGCGCCATATAGCGCGGCGTGAAGGAGAAGCTGCTCGTATCAATCTTAACTTTATAGGCGAGGCGGTTTTAGGCGAAAATGAGGCGGAGTTTCGCAGACTGCAATATATTAGAGCCCTTGAGACGCCAGAAATTAAATATATCTCTATAAAAGCCTCTACAATCTTTTCACAGATAAGCTCCCTCGGTTACGCTGATACCTTGGACGCCCTCGAAAACCACCTTGAACGTATATATAAAGCGGCGCGGGATAACACCTTTATCAACGCGGAAGGGAGCAAGGAATCAAAGTTTGTCTGCCTTGATATGGAAGAATATCGAGATATGGAGATCGTTTACGTTCTCTTCATGCGGATATTATCCAAAGAGGAGTTTAAGAACTTCTCTGCGGGGATAGTTGTTCAGGCGTATATCCCTGATTCCCACCACTGGCTCTTAAAGCTCACCGATTGGGCGAAAGAGCGCGTTGCGGCGGGGGGTGCGCCTATAAAGGTGCGGATAGTTAAAGGCGCAAATATGGAGATGGAATATATTGAATCTTCCTCAAAGCATTGGCAGATGGTTACGTACGAGGAAAAAGCCCATACCGATGCCAACTATAAGAAATATATCCTCCACTGCCTATCGCCTGAGGTTGCACCTGCCGTTCACACAGGGGTTGCCTCCCACAACCTCTTTGATCTAGCCTTTGCATATGAAACCGCTATTCTTAACAATACTCTTGAATATGTTCAATTTGAATCCTTAGAAGGCATGGCAGAGTCTATCCGACAAACCCTTCTAAAAGAGGGGCTTAAAACTGTGGTTTACTGCACCTCTGCAAAGAGAGAGAACTTTACCAACGCTATAGCCTACCTTGTGCGCAGGCTGGATGAAAATACGGGAGAGAAGAACTTCCTTAGATACTCTTTCGGGCTTACGCCTGATGATCCTGCCTTTTCAACCCTTAAAAATATCTTTCTGGAATCTGTACATATGATCGAGGAGGTGGGCAACCTCCCCAAACGGACTCAAGACAGAAACGCCCCTGTAGAGTTTGAGGAGATCGATTTTTCAACATTCAAAAGCGAGATAGATACAGACTTCGTTCTGCCGCAAAACCGCCGCTGGGCTGAAGAGATTGCAGATGTATGGTCTAATTACCCTAAGATAGAATACGGTTCTGTGATAGGAGGGGTTGAGGAGCTCACAGGCGAGATAACCGCTGTATACGATAAATCAACCTATCCTGATATGCGCAAGGTGGGAGAATACCACCTTGCAAGCGCCGAAGCGTTAAAACGTGCTGTAGATATTGCCGAAGAAGGCTTTAAGGAGTGGTCGGGGTTTACCTTTGAGGCGAAATTAAAGATATTTGAAAAGGCTATAAACCTCTTTAGAAAGTCAAGGAATGACCTTTTGGGGATTGCCGCCGCAGAAGTGGGGAAGGTTTTCACCGAAACAGATGTGGAAGTATCAGAGGCGATAGATTTTATCTATTTTTACACCCACGCTATGTATAAATTTAAGAACGATTTTCCGCACCTTAACTTTAAGGGTCGCGGGATCGGAGTCGTCATCTCCCCTTGGAACTTTCCTGTAGCTATCCCAACCGGCGCAATCATGACCGCCCTAATGAGCGGCAACTCTGTTATCTTTAAGCCCGCCTCTCTATCTACCCTTACAGGCCGCGAACTTTGCGAAATATTCTGGGAGGCGGGGGTGCCTAAGAGCGTTCTGCAATTTATCGCCGCTAGAGGCGGCGCGGTAGAGGAGCATATCATAAAAGACAAACGGGTTGACTTTGCCGTCTTCACGGGAAGCGAATCCACCGCATATAAAATCTTGGCGGCGCGCCCTGAACTTCTAATATCAGCAGAGACCGGAGGTAAAGACGGCGTTATTGCAACAAACCTCTCCGATAGGGATCAGGCGGTGAAAAATATCCTCCACTCCGCTTTTTCCAACTCTGGGCAGAAGTGTTCCGCTGCAAGCCTATTGGTGTTAGAGGAGGCGCTCTATAACGATGATGCTTTCAAAGAAACTCTGAAAGACGCCGTTGAAAGTATAAAGGTAGGTTCACCATGGCAGCTGTCCAACAAACTTTCAGTATTGAGCGACCTTCCCAGCGGAGCGTTAAAAGCCGCTGTAGAAGATAAAGACAACTGGCTTGTTCCACCCGTTTTTCAAGGGGATAACCCATACATGCTGCGCCCTGCGGTTAAATGGGGGGTTGAGAGAGGCTCTTTCTTTCATATGACGGAGCTTTTCGGACCGATCCTCTCGGTTATGAAAGCAAAGAACCTAAAAGATGCTGTGGATATTGTGAATGAAACAGGCTATGGGCTCACCGCGGGGCTTGAAAGCCTTGATGAGAGAGAGTGGGGGTATTTCAGCGATAATCTTAAAGCGGGCAATCTCTATATTAACCGCGTTACAACAGGGGCGATCGTTTTAAGGCAGCCTTTCGGCGGGATGCGCAAATCGTGCGTAGGGCTCGGACGTAAAGCGGGCACCTACAACTATGTTGCACAGTTTACAGATATTGAGGAAGACGCCAACCCTGAAAGAGGCGATATATACGATGAATTTGCGGCAACTCTAGCGGTTAATCTAGGGCTTTCAGCAGATGAGTTGAAGAGCGTCTCAGCAGGCTATATCCTAAGCGCTCAACGTTATTTTTCAAAGCCTGTGGATTATATGAAGGTAAGGGGCGAAGACAACCTATTCCGTTATCTTCCCGTCAAAGAGGTTGTTATCCGCTATTATGATCAAGATTCGCCTAAAGAGCTGGCGATGATCATCCTTGCAGTGCGCTCTCTAGGGATAAAAGTTACCGTTTCCGCAGATGATTCCTCTAGTTTAAGGATAGATGGGATAAACGTTGCATCTGAAAGTGAAGAGGATTTTTACCGCAGATTTGAAGATTCAGAGGTGCGTTTTAGATACCTCTCCCAAACTTCTATAAAAGCCGATGCCTACAAAGAGATATATGCTAAAGGCGGCTTTTTTGCATATAAAAAAGTGATGCAGGAGGGTAGGTTTGAGCTCTTAAACTACCTTTTAGAACAGGTTATCAGCACAAGTTACCATCGATATGGCAACCTTGGAAATAGAAAATAATAAAAAGGAGGAGTTTTATGAAGAAGTTCTTTTTAACACTCAGTATTGCGTTAGTTTTCACCTCGCTCTCATTTGCGGCGGATTTTATTGTCGGCGTTCAAGCGCCTATCACCGGCAGCATGGCAAGCGAAGGGCAGGGGATGCAGAAAGCAGTTGAACTGCTTGCAGACCAAGCCAACGCTGCCGGCGGGATCAATGGAGATACCATTAGGGTTATCGCCTGCGATGACGAAGGCACTACAAGTAAAGCGGCTATATGCGCTAAAAACCTTGTAGACCAAGGAGCAAAGGTGGTAATAGGTTCTTACACATCTTCAGCTACCGAAGCATCTCAAGCGTTTTATGCAAGAAACAAGGTTATCCAAACAAGCGACGCCACCGCCGCGAGCCTCACAAAGAAAGATTACCCCACCTACTTTCGCGCCTCTTTCAATGATGATATAGAAGGCGAATTCACTGCAAACTTCTTTGTTAATGTACGCGGTTATCAGCGGGTGGCGATCATCAGCGATTACGGCACATTTTCTGATGGGCTTGCTAAAGCTGTTAGAGAACATCTGCAAAAGCTAGGCGGCAAGAATATTGTAGTCTCCTATGAGAAGATCAACGCGGGAGCTCAAGACTATAAAGCTGTGCTCACTAAGATTAAAGAGAGAAATCCTGATGTT
>JAISNW010000086.1 GCA_031276055.1 Deferribacteraceae bacterium
AAGCATCTTTTCTGTTATACATATGGATTGTTAATTAGCTAGAACCGCCGCCTGCCTCACCCATTCAAACCTTTCGGGGTGAATATCAGAGCTTATAGTGCAATCTGCTCCGATAATAACTCCCCGACTGCCGCAGTCAAGCAAGAGCTTTTTAACAAAAGATTCTATCTCTTCTCTGCCGCCGGCGTCTATGAGAGAACCTTTAGGGTTTGCAAATCCGCCGATTACCGCTTTTCCTGAAAAAAGCGCTTTCCCTTCTGCAAGCGAGACGCCCTCCACATGGGCAGCCCAATTATACGCCTTAGCATTATAACCTCTCCAAGCAGGAAGGCGGTTTCTAACCCCCTCATAGCCGCAAATATGGAGGATGTTGTTATCGCTTGCGCTTGCCTGAAGAACTAAACTATCAGCGGGTGAAAAATATTCAGCATAGGCGGCGTCTGTTATACGTTTAATATCAGGGTTTTGAACGCTAAAATATATCCCATCCGCTCCGCCTTCTGAAACAATCCTCTCTGCCAGCATTGAAAGGGTAATCCCTAAGTTATAAACGGCTTTTCCCACCAAAGATATATCTGTTGATATAAACGAGAGGAGTTTTTCCGCCCCCACCATAAATCTAAGGGTGGTAAGGGGGGAAAATATATTATAGAAATAAACCATATTAGAATCCAACAGGCTCACCTTTTTAACAAGCTCCACCTGCATCTGTATCCACTCATCTTTGCAGACAAGCGGTTCAATCGATCTAAGATCGCTGATATTGTTAATATCCGCTGTCGGCGGGATGAAAAAACCGTCACTCATAATTTTTACAAAATCGGGGTTATATCTCTCTATAAAATCTTTATGCCCTGCAAAGTTAAGGTTGAAAACTTCAGCATCTTTTAAGCCATCCCCCCAACGCTCTTCAGGGAGAAAATGAAACCAGAACCCAACAGGGGCTCGCGGCGCTCTCTCATTGTTAAACGCCGCTAAAACAAGTTCTCTCTTTGTCATATTTAACTCCTAAATCAGAATAGCCTATTTGAAAAAAATTTCAACTTATTAGAAAGGGGCGCTTGATACAGAGTGAACAACGGTATATAATAACCCTATGCAGCGAAAGCAGAAACGCAAACGGAAAGATTTATTGATACTAGAAGACGCCGCTCGGCAGCTTAATGTGGCTGTGCGTTATGAAAAAACCACCGCCCGCGGCGGACTCTGCCGAATTGACGAAAGATACCATATAATAGTTGATCCCTCTGCCAGCCAAGATTACAAAGCTGAACTCTTAAAGAGCTCTCTGCAAAAACTCAATCTCTCCAGCTCTTTCCTTACCCCGCAGGCAAGGGAGCTTTTAGAACTGGAAACCTGTTAGCTCTGTGTTGGAGATAGTTTCGCCTCTACGTTATCCGGGCGGAAAAAGTAGAGCGGTTAGTAAGATTCTCCCTCATATTCCGCCGGGGTTGAAGGAATTTAGGGAACCTTTTGTGGGCGGCGGTTCGGTATTTTTAGCGGTGAAACAGACTTTATGCAGCTGCACGCACTTTGCCATAAGTGACTTAAACTATGATCTCTACTGCTTTTGGCAAGAGGCGAAAACCAATAATGCGGCGCTTTATTGTGAGATCCGCAAAATAAAAGAGAGTGCAGAGAGCGGGCGGAGTTTATTTGCTAGATATACACAAAATTATAATACCTCTTCTGAATTAGAGAGGGCGGTCAGGTTTTTTGTATTAAATCGAATTACCTTTTCAGGAACAGTTGACTCGGGCGGATATTCCGAAAAGGCTTTCAGAGATCGTTTTACCTTTTCATCTATTGAGAGAATCCGCCCATTACAGAGTATTTTAGCAGATGTGGATATAAAAAATCTAAGCTATGAACAAGAGTTGTCTGCGGCTGGAGACAATCTATTTTTATTTCTAGATCCGCCCTATTTTTGCACTGCAAAATCCCGCCTGTACGGAAAAAGAGGGGCTTTGCACACAGGCTTTAACCACGAAAAATTTGCGGAAGATATGAAAAAGTGCAATCATCAATGGCTAATCACGCTCGATGACTCTCCTATCATAAGAGAACTTTTTAGTTTTGCCTATATTACAGAGTGGAAGCTGCAATATGGAATGAACAACTATAAGCAGGAAAAAGCCGCAATCGGTAGAGAGCTGTTTATTTCGAACTATAAATTAAAAGTCCCCAAAAATTACAACCTCTCTATCTCAACTCTTTTACAAGATATGAATTAGAATGAAATAGCTCAATGCCGCCCGTCGGTTTTTATTACGAGTATGACAGGTTATCAGAAGCCCGCTCTATTGGGTATAGCCCATAGCCCACGTTGTATATCTTTTTTGCTTGACAATTGGCGGGCAAGTGCTATTCTGAGCTAGTGGTTGTTCTCTGACAGCAGGGAGGGTTCGTGGTTATGAAAAAAGGGTTTACATTAGTGGAGTTAGCCATCGTCATTGTTATTATCGGCATACTCATAGGGATGGTATTTAAGGGTCAAACCATATATGAAAACTCCAAACTTCGCTACTCCATAAAGAATATAGAACTCATCCGCTCCGCTTTCAGCAATATAGCGATGGACTATGAGGGGCTTATCCCTGATAATAATAGTTTTGATACTGCTGATCTAGAAAACCCCAGCGCATGGAACAACGGCAGGTATGATCCCGACCAGCTCTTTATAAAACATGGGCTCTTAACAAACGACTCTCTTATTATCTACCGCCGCCCAGGTGCAAGTTGGGAATTTGTAAGCTGCAATAAAGGGGCGGAGAATACAAACGAACATTACATTATTACAGACAACCATAGCGGCAAGCATGTATGCCTTTTCGGAGAAGTTTCAGAGCGTTTCTCATGCTATTTTGAAAAGATTATGGATGACGACAATGTTACAAATGCTTTTGCCCGCAATAAAACGACCATCCCTGGAAGTTTAGGCAATTTTAAGTCTTGCAGTGAAGCGCCCCTTAGCGACAGGAGTGAGTTTGCCTATATATTGTATTGATCTTCCCTCTCTTTTTTGATGAATATCCTTGATGAGCTTAACGCGCCGCAACGGGAGGCTGTGGCGCACACTGAAGGTCCTCTCTTAGTTCTTGCGGGGGCTGGTTCAGGCAAAACAAGGGTTATTACCTATAGAATTGCATATCTGGTTGACGTAAAAGGGGTATCCCCTGATAAAATTTTAGCTGTTACATTTACCAATAAAGCGGCGGGGGAGATGAGAAAGCGCGTACATGCCCTCATCCGCAACGCATCATCTGTCAGGGCGGGCACTTTTCACAGCACAGCTCTTGCTTTTCTCAGGCAATACTGCCGCTATACCCCATATAAAGACGGTTTCAATGTTATAGAACGTGATGACACCCTCTTGCTTATAAAAAATGTCATAAAAGAGAGCGGGCTGGACCCTAAGATTTTTATTCCAAAGAAGTATCTACACACCATAAGCTCATATAAGAATAGCGCCGATTATATTGGCGGGCAGTTGAAGTTAGGGGAGTTTGAAGAAGGTTTTGAAAAGATATTCCACGGCTATGCAAAAACTCTTATCGCCCAGCGGCTTATTGATTTTGACGATATGCTCGCCTTATGCGTCCGCACCTTGCTTGCCTATCCCGAAGTATTAGCCGAATATAAGCGGAGTGCAGAATATATCCTTGTGGATGAGTATCAAGACACAAACCCTGTTCAGTTTGCATTCCTTAGAATTTTAGCGGGTGCAAACGGCAACCTCTGTGTGGTTGGTGATGACGACCAATCTATATACGCATTCAGGGGGGCGGAGATATCCAACATCCTTGATTTTGAGAAACACTTTGAAAATGTTAAGGAGATAAAATTAGTTCAGAATTACCGCAGCACTGAAAAGATTCTAACGTTAGCCAACAACCTTATCAGGTGCAACCTTTCGCGGCGTGGGAAAAACCTTATAGCTGAACGCGGCGACGCGGGCGAAATTCACTTTAGAAGCTTCATGAATGAAAGCGAAGAGGCGGATTTTTTAGCTGAAATGGCGCTAGAAGCTGCTGCTGCGGGGGAAAATCTCTCTGAATTTGCGGTTCTTTACAGAACAAATGCTCAATCCAGAAACTTTGAAATTGCTCTTAAAAGGTTGAATATC